>JBBQIG010000169.1:0-9100 GCA_038324715.1 Anaerolineae bacterium
GAGTCCTTCATTTCTGTGAGCAATCGGGTGGCAATTGTCGGAATGTCGCTGAGCCACCGGTTGACTTCATTGCTGAAGCCTTGCCCGTGGTCAAAATCGACACCCGGAATTGTCACCAACCACGCGCGTGGATAGCGACCATAGAGCAGCGCGGTATAGACCAGCAATGTGGCTGGGTCGAAGTGATGTCCCAAACTAGGCGACGCTGCATCCATCTCTACTTGGGAGATCTGAATGGAGGCGACGGAACTTTGGCGTATCGTATCGACAAAAACAACAGCCTCTACGTCGCAACCTGCAAGGTCAGCCGCCATTTCTGGCGTCAGTTGAAAGCTGGTCAGCAGTTGGGCAATGATGCCCTGCGTTGCCCAATAGTCCACGAGCTTTTGGGCTAGCGCAGGGCCTGCACCATCGTCACGACGGAAGGCGTTCCCATAGCCGATGACGACAATGGGTGCTACCAGTTTTTGGAGCTTGTGCGCTTCTTTAGTCGCGACGTGCTTCATCAATAACCTCGCCACTGGCTCCCATCAACTGAACGTGCAAAGGCATCTGTCCCACAGCATGGGTGGAACAGCTAAGGCAGGGATCATAGGCACGTACGCCATGTTCAATGCGGTTGAGAATGCCTTCCGTTAGATGGTTGTTGTCAACATAATTCTCGGCAATCTGCCGGACGGTACGGTTCATTGCCAGGTTGTTCTGACCTGTGGCGATGATTAGATTTACGTGCTGGAGAATGCCGTTTTCATCTACTTGATACTCGTGAAAAAGGGTGCCGCGTGGTGCTTCACTTACACCGACACCCGTAAGTTGATTGACCCCTGCTTGGCTGCGGACTTTGGTGGCGGTAATTTGTGGGTCATCCAAAACCTCCTCAATCTTCTCCAGCGCAAAAAGAATTTCAATTAGCCGCGCATAGTGATAATGGAAGCTCTGCGTTACTGGTTTGCCTCCGATTCCCAGCGAGCGGAATTCGCGCAATTCGGCATCGGCACGCGGTGTCCCTGCAAAATCACAGACATTGAGCCGCGCCAAAGGGCCTACGCGATACATGCCCGCGTCATAGCTTGGCGGCACTGCCCCATTGTGTTGACTTGCGGCAGCAACCGCTGGTTTGTAGTAGGGGAATTTCAGGTAACTCCACGGTTCGACTGCCTCTCCGATGATCTCGCGGAAACGTGCCGGTGGAAAGCCTGGTTCGAGCTGAGTGCCCTCACTGTCGATCACGCGTAGGAGACCGTCATAATGTTCCAGACCGCCATCGGGTGCCACCAAGCCGACAAAGAGGCTGGGGAATGTTCCATAGGATTGGATCTCGTTAGTCAGTTGGGGCATGGCGTCTTTGAATAGCTTCAGACCTAGCTCAACACCTGCATAGGCTTCGGGCAACATGCTCTGAAGCAGGAGGCGCTTTTCGTCTGTCAACGGCTCACGCACACCACCGGGAACAGCCCACGCTGGATGGATGCTTTTGCCCCCCAAGACGCGAATCACTTCCTGACCGAATTGTCGCAAGCGGATGCCCTGGCGTGCCACGTCGGGGAAGCGGCGCAGTAGACCCACCAGGTTGCGCTGTGCCGGGTCGCTTTCCATGCCCAGCAATAGGTCGGGACTGCTGAGATGAAAGAAACTTAGGGCGTGGCTCTGAACAATCTGCCCCCAGTTCATCAAACGGCGTAGCTTTTCGGCGGTATAGGGAATTTGCACGCCCAAGATGGCGTCCCCTGCCTTGGCAGACGCAAGCAGGTGGCTTACCGGGCAGATGCCACAGATGCGTGCCGTGATCCCTGGCATCTCTGCAAAGCTGCGTCCTTCACAAAACTTCTCGAAGCCACGGAATTCCGTCACATGAAAACGGGCATCTGCTACCTGACCGGCCTCATTCAAATGGATTGTAATCTTTGCATGCCCCTCAATACGGGTGACGGGGTCAATGGTGATAGTGCGCGACATGATTTCCCCTAACTCGCCATTACTCGTGACATGGCCTTTAGTCCAACTTCCATTGCTTTCCACGGAAGACCTCCATGGAAGGGGTTGCCAGCGTTAAAGCGCCAAGGCAGGTAATAGCTCAATGCGGTTTTGCCCAATCGCCAAAGGGGTGACGTTCCGACACGGTACTGATCCGAATCTACATTGACATGAAGTGGATGCTCTGATGAACCATTCACCAGCAGTGGAACCTGGGCAAAGGTAGCTTTATTAAACTGTTCCATCACACACATACTTATTGGTTCAAAGAGAGAGTGTGGCTTTGTACCAAGAACGCGGGATGCAATATGTTCGGCAGCCGCATCAGACTGGAGAAAGGCTAGAAATGCCTGTTTAACTGGGAAATCCCCTGCATCCCCCACCACGTAGATATCAGGATGTGACACGACTTGGCGCGTTGCCATCTCCGTGTGAATAAAGCCGCGCTCATCACTGGGCAAGCCGGGGAAAGGCGTGGATGCTATATAAGGGGGGAAGGAAACTAAGAGATCGTAGGGCAGGCATTTGCCGTTGGCATAGGTCACTTCACCGGCTTCTATTTTTTGCACCGTATGTTCTAGATAGCCAGCAATGCCTCGTGTGCTAAATTCGTCAGTCACAAGTTCGTTGAGACGAGGACCAAATGCCTGGATGAAACCACTTTCATAGGTGCTCCACGCAATCTCTACGTTATTACGAGCGTTGTGACGTTGCAGCCAGGTGTCAAGCATGAAGGCCATCTCATAGAGAGGTCCAGAGCATTTGTTGTTGGGCGGCACGAGGAAGAGCACCTGCTGGGGCCCCTTGCCGTTGGATGGCGTGAGCAATTGATTAAACTGTGTACGCAATTGCAGCATGTCGTTCGGTGTCCAGATGGTATTGGCGTATTCAGCCAGACCTGGGATCTCCGTTGGGCGCATTCCAGCACCCGTAGCGATCACAAGATAATCATAGGACAACGCCTGGCTGCTATGGTTAGATCCGCTCACGCGAACTACCTTGTTTTCTGGATCGATCTCATGCGCAGTTGCTTGAATGAACTCGATGTTTTTGCGCCGAGTAGGGGCGCCCAAAGAGATTAGGAGCTTTTCGGGATCTAGACCAAAAGGAATATAAATTGTGTTTGGCTTGTACAAGAACTTGTCTTTATCCGACACCAGCGTAATATCGGCTGCTTCTGGCATCTTCATTCGTAGATAGAAAGCAGTTTCCAATCCGCCGAAACCACCCCCAAGAATTAAAACTCGTGGCTTAGACATAGCTAGCCATCCCTTTCTGGGCAACATTGCCCATCCTGCAAATCTAGAAGTGAATTATCCGAAACGCCTCATCTCAGGCGTTGGTGCAAAGGACTCACCTTTTACGATTGCCAGAACTGCTGTCCAGATGCGCTCTGGGTCGGGTGGGCAACCCGTGATAAACGCATCCACGGCGATGACCTGATGAAGAGGCAACACCTTTGGCAGCAGGGCTGGCAGCACATGGTCACCTTCATTGCCGCGGGGAACCTGACCCGGGCCATTCTGGTAGACTTGGGTCAGTAAGTCCTCCACGCCCAAACGATTGCGCAGGCTCGTGACATTGCCGGTTACTGCACAGTCGCCAAAACTGACCACCAGTTTGCTGTTCGCCCGAATCTGGTGAGCCAACTCTAGGTGATCGACATTTGCCACAGCCCCTTCCACCAGGGTCACGTCAACCTCTTTGGGAAACTCTTTGATGTCAGCAATTGGGCTATAGACCAAGTCTACCTGGTTCAACAAGAGGTCAATTAGACGCTCGTCCAAGTCAAGAAAGCTCATGTGGCAACCGGAGCAGCCACCTAGCCAAGCTGTTGCTAGTCGAAGTTTGTGCGCTTGCTGATTCATAGGTGCTTCTTGCATAGTTGATTCTGGCATAGTTACCCTCGGCTCCACTGTTGCTTCTCGCGACCTTCCACAATCCAATTTAGAAAAGTATGCTCTTTCTCCATCTCGGCTACTGTAGAGCCTTTGGCATAGAGTGCACCCGTGGGACAGACTTGAACACATTTGCCGCAGCTGGTGCAGCTTTCGCTTGTACCCCACGGTTGGTTCAGGTCGATAATCACGTTGCTGTGGATGCCCCTGCCCATGAGATCCCAGGTGTGTGCACCTTCGACTTCGTCACAGACACGCACGCAGCGGGTGCAGAGGATGCAGCGATTCTGATCGAGAACAAAGCGTTCGTGGCTGGCGTCCATAGGCAGGTCAGGATGCAAATAGTCATAACGCACATGATCCATGCCTGCGAGTGCCGCCTGATCCTGAAGCTCGCAATTGCCATTCATCACACAGACTGAGCAGATGTGATTGCGCTCGGCGAAGAGGAGTTCCAATAACATCTTGCGATAGGCGAGAAGCCGCTCTGTGTGGGTGTGAACCACCATTCCTTCCTGGACAGGTGTTACACAGGAGGCAGAGAGACGGTTGCTGCCTTCAATCTCGACAACGCATAGGCGGCAACCCCCGCGTTCGCTCAAACCATCTAGGTGGCAGAGGGTGGGAATCTCGATATTTTGCTCGCGTAGGACGGACAATAGGCTCTGGTCTTCTTGCGCAGTCACCACCTGCTCATTAACGGTTAGTGTAACGACCGCCATCGATTTTCCTCCTCATGTATCTTTGAAATACCTGTGATACTTCGTGATGCATTTGTGCTCTTGTCACGATACCCCGATGGTCGAGGTGCAAATTACAGAAGTGCAAATTAAAAAGACAAATCAAGTAGATTGTGTTTGTCTTAAACTGCGACAGGCACACCTTCAACTGGCAAATTTACTATGGTGCAAACGCCAGCCGGACAACGGTGTTCTTCAATATGTGCCGTGTACTCTTCTAGGAAGTAGCGCAGGGTACTCATGACTGGGTTGGGAGCCGACTGACCGAGACCACACAAGCTGGTATCTCGCACCAGTTCACAGAGATCTCGCAGCGTTTGCAGGTCTGCTTGAACTGCGCTCCCTGCACAGATGCGTTCAAGAATGCGATGCATCTGCACTGTACCCACGCGGCAAGGTACACATTTGCCACAGCTTTCGTCGGCACAGAAGTCCATGAAATATTTCGCCACATCCACCATGCAACTGTGTGAATCCATGATGATGAGGCCACCAGAGCCCATGATCGAGCCTAAACTCTTGAGGCTCTCATAGTCCATCGGTGTGTCGAGGTGTTCTGTGGGAATGCACCCCCCGCTAGGGCCGCCAGTCTGGGCAGCCTTGAAGTCAAGGCTTTCCGGGATGCCGCCGCCAATCGTAAAGACAATCTCGCGTAGGGTTGTCCCCATTGGGACTTCGATTAGCCCGGTGTTCGTCACCTTGCCAGCCAACGCAAAGACTTTCGTTCCCTTGCTTTTGTCTGTGCCAATTGCGGCAAACCAGGGCGCACCCTGTTGGATTATCGGCACGATATTGCCAAAGGTCTCCACGTTGTTGATGAGCGTCGGCTTGCCCCACAATCCACTTTGTGACGGAAAGGGAGGTCGCGGCACGGGTTGGCCTCGCCGACCCATGATCGACTGCATGAGCGCCGTCTCTTCGCCACAGACAAATGCACCTGCGCCAATCCGCACGTCGATGCGGAAGTTAAAAGTGCTCTCCAAGATGCGACTGCCCAACAACCCGCGTCGTTCAGCGGCACGGATTGCCTTTTCCAGACGTTGCGCCGCGATCGGATATTCACCGCGCACATAGACAAAGCCTTGTTCGGCACCCACGGCATAGCCTGCAATCGCCATACCTTCGAGAATGCGATGCGGGTCGGATTCCATGAGGGCGCGATCCATATAGGCTCCAGGATCGCCTTCATCGCCGTTGGCGACAATGTATTTCTTGTCAGCAGTGGCTTTACGTACCAAATCCCACTTTAGCCCTGTCGGGTAGCCTGCGCCTCCACGACCACGCAGACCGCTTTGGATTATCTCGCTGCAAACTTCTTCTGCTGTCATCTCATGCAGCACTTTGTCGAGCGCGCGATAGCCATCTTGCGCCAGGTAATCCTCGAGACGCTCTGGGTCGATGCGCCCACTGTTGGCAAGGACTACCTTCTGTTGTTTGGCTAGGAAAGGCATGGTGTTGGGCAAGGCATGCGCTAGCGCTGGTTGGTTGCCGACAACATGCGCTTCCAAGATTTGATCGGCAAGCGCAGGGGTCACGCCTTCATAGACGGTGTCGGGAGCATCTTGCGCCTGCACCGTCACAATCGGGCCGCGACTACAAGGCCCCATGCAGCCAGTCGCCACAACTTGCACCTGCGATTCAAGCCCTCGGCTCTTGATGGTGCTTTCAAAAGCACTTTGCACAGAAGACCCCCCAGATGAGAGACATGGGGTACTGGCGCAACAGAGTACCCGACAGGGGAAGGATTGCTGCTTTTCACGTTCACGTGCGGCGAGATTCTGTAGGTCGAGACTGTTCATGCTGGCTCCTCACGTTGATGACTTGGTTGAGCAACTTCCAAAGGCTCAATTGTGTCAGTACTATTTGGGGGAGAAGCTGCGTTGAGGGCATTTTGTACCTCGGCAAGCAGCATCTCTGGCAATGCGCGCCCCATTATGTTTCCATCGAGCAGCACAACCGGAGCTAGGCCACAACTGCCAAGGCAGCGTGCCGTGCTTACGCTCAACTGGTGGTTGCTCGTCATCTGACCAGGTTCAATCCCATAGGCCTGGCGCATGGTAGTGATGAGTTCAGCCGCATTTTTGACATAACAAGCGGTTCCCAGACAAATGGTGCAGTTATGCTCACCTTGAGGCTTTAGCGAGAAGAAATGATAGAAGGTGGCAACACCATAGACCCAACTCAACGGCAGCTTTAACTGGCGTGCGACATAGATCAGCAGGTCATCGGATAGAAAGCCAAAAGCCTCTTGCGCGGTATGCAAGACCTCGATTAAAGCATCTTGTTGATACTGAAATCGTTTGAGAGTACGGTCAATGATCTTGAAGCGGTTGTCGCCGCTGGGATGTGTTGACTTCGCTGCTGCTGACGGATTCGGTGAACGAACAGGTGTAGGGGGCATGTGCTTCCTTTCCACCAATGGCTCATTAAGCCTTGCTAAGATAATTGAAAAATTGTAGTGCATTTACTGTAGCGGATTACTGTTCTTGTAACACTGATAGGATGGAGAGAAGATGGCCACTCTCCAGACGAGTCTTTGTCCTAGTCTCCTGACTAGGCAAAGTTTTTCATACTGCTGGAGCCATTCTGGAACTAAAAGCAGGTGACGGTCATCACATAGATGGCCGTCACCTGCCCTCGGAGAAGAGGAACGCTATGGTAGAAGTGTAATTACGAATCTAGGGCTGCGTGTGCTGCAGCGAGTCGTGCAATTGGCAGACGGAAGGGGCTGCAACTCACGTAGTTCAAGCCAATTTGGTGGCAGAAGGTAATGCTTGCTGGGTCGCCTCCATGTTCACCACAGATACCCATGGACATCTCAGGTCGCACGCTGCGGCCTAGCTTCACACTCATCTCGATGAGCTTGCCCACGCCATTGCGGTCGATATGGTGGAAGGGATTTTCTGGCAAGATTCCCCTCTCGGTGTACTCAATCAGGAACTTGGCCTCGGCATCATCGCGGCTGATGCCAAAGGTGGTTTGTGTTAGATCATTGGTGCCAAAGCTGAAGAACTCGGCTTCGGTCGCCATCTCGTCGGCAGTGAGTGCAGCCCGCGGAACCTCGATCATGGTGCCAAACTTCACATCCACGGTTGTCCCAGCCTCGTTGAAGACCTCGGCGGCAACGTTATCCATCAATTGCTTGAGCACCTTTAGTTCGTTGACATGACTCGCCAAAGGAATCATGATCTCTGGGTGTACATCGATACCGGCGCGTTTTACATGGATGGCGGCTTCAAGGATTGCCCGTACCTGCATCTCGGTGATCTCTGGCATGATAATGCCTAAGCGATCCCCGCGTAGACCCAGCATCGGGTTTGTCTCACTTAAGGCATTGACGCGATTCAGAATGTCTTCCTTCTGGCGCACTTCTGTCAAGGCGGCATCGATCTCGCTGAGGGTGTGGAAGTGTTGCAGGCGCACCTTGAGGTCTGCCAATTCCTGCACCAGTTGATCATGGGCGGGAAGGAACTCGTGCAGGGGGGGATCGAGCAGGCGGATGATCACGGGCAAACTGTCCATGGCACGGAAGATTCCCTCGAAGTCCTTGCGCTGCATCGGCAGCAGCACTTCCAGGGCTGCCATGCGACGCGCCTTGCTGGTTGCCATAATCATCTCTTGCACAATCGGCAAGCGCTCTTGTTCAAAGAACATGTGCTCAGTCCGGCAGAGTCCGACGCCTTCGGCACCATAGCGGCGTGCTCGTTCTGCATCCTTGGGGTAGTCTGCATTGGCCCAAACCCCCAGCGTTCGCACCTGGTCGGCCCAGGAGAGCAAGGTGTTGAGTTCAGTTTCATTCTCAAAGTCTGGCTCACGTGTTTCTAGTGAACCGAGGTAGACTTCTCCGCTACCCCCATCAATGCTGATCCAGTCACCTTCATGAACCTCGACCAGCCGGTTCTCCATTTGTACGGTGAAAAGTCGCTGCTCTACATTGATCTGGAGACTATCCGCACCACAGACTGCGGGTGTTCCAAATTGGCGGGCGACCACAGCCGCATGGCTGGTTGCGCCGCCGTGGCTGGTCAAAATACCACGGGCCGCGATCATGCCATGAACATCGTCGGGCTTGGTTTCTGGGCGTACCATGATGACGTCCTTGCCAGCTTTTGCCCATTTTTCTGCTGTGTCCGCATCAAAGACTGCTTGGCCCACGGCGGCACCCGGGCTGGCATTGAGGCCCTTGGCGAGCACGTCGTAGGTCGCGGTGACGTCGAACTGGGGGTGGAGCAGCTGGTCGAGCTGCGCGGGATCGATACGCAGCACGGCCTCGCGCTTGTCGATCATGCCCTCGCCCACCATGTCCACGGCGACCTTGAGTGCGGCGCGGGCGGTGCGCTTGCCGATGCGGGTCTGCAGCATCCACAGCTTGCTCTGCTCGATGGTGAACTCGATGTCGCACATGTCACGGTAGTGGTTCTGTAAGACGTCGAAGATATCCCACAGTTCCGCGCCGGCCTCTTCGAGCCCGGGTGTGGTCTTGAGCTC
>JBBQIG010000170.1:0-9050 GCA_038324715.1 Anaerolineae bacterium
GAAAGCGGCAATGTGCGCTCGGTAGAGTCCAATGGCATCTCAGGTACCCCCGAACAGATCACAGAAGCACTACAAACTGCAATACGTATGGGTGCAACCCGCATCAACGTCAGCTTTGCAGACACACCGCGCACAGAAGGCACAATCCTCTTTAGCGAGCGTGTTCTTCCCCATCTCACCACTTAATAGCCCCAGCCACCCTGTTAAAACAGTGTGCTAGAAGACGGCGCTAGAAACCTGCGCTAGAACGCAATGCTCCCTACATGTTCCTGAACTATCTCCGTACGTTGCGGAATCTAAACCATAACGTGCTGCTCTATCTTGCTGCCACAGCACTGATTGGTTTTGCCTTTGATGGCGGCGTCTTCTCTGTTCTCTTCAATCTCTACCTATTGCGACTAGGCTTTGGCCCAGAGTTTATTGGGCAAGTCGCGTCGGCGGGACTTTTGGCCTTCGCACTAACCAGCCTTCCCGCCGGAAGCATCGGTGAGCGCTGGGGATACCAGACCATTATGATCCTGGGTCTCATCATGATGGTAGGTGGTGGCGTCCTCGTTCCCCTTGCCGAACTCCTGCCAACACCCTGGATTGCCCCCCTCATTCTCGCGCTCTATATCGTTATGTTTGCGGGGTTATCGCTCTATTTTGTCAATGCCGTGCCATTTGTCATGGTACTCAGCAATGATGAAGAACGTAATCAGGCCTTTTCCATGCAAACGGCTCTCTTGGCATTGGCAGCGTTTACTGGTGCGCTCAGTGGTGGCTTCTTGCCCCGCATCGTCGCCACATTGCTGCAACTCGACCAGCAGCACCCTGCCGCCTACCGCTACCCACTCATTCTGGCGGCAGTACTCCTCCTGCCTTCCGTAGCAATCATCCTGCGCATCGGGCGCGCAACAGTTGAGCCTGCCACAGAACTTAACCCAGTACTCGCCGCAGATTCCACAACAGAGTCGAACATCCAGCCCAGCACCGAATCCATTGCAATGGCAGGCGACTCGCTGTTGACCACGACGCCTCCTGTTACCCTAATGCGCTGGTACATGCTCTCGCCTGTCGTCATCACACTGCTCTTGCTCTCCACCGTGCGCTTTTTCCAAGTCAGTGGCGTCGCCACAGTCTATACCTTTTTCAATGTCTATATGGACACCGAGTTGTTGGTTCCCACGCCACAGATTGGCCTGGTCTCTGCCTTTGCACGCTTAATCGGTGTCTTTGCAGCACTCGCAACCCCACTCTTGATCTCGCGCTGGGGTGCCCCGCGCACAGTCATGTTAGCCTCAATCATCGGCACGCTAAGCATTTTGCCCCTGGCACTGATTCCCTTTTGGCCCGCGGCAGGACTGGGCTACATTGGCGTCACAGCCATCTCGTCCATGCGTTTCCCTGCCTTTATGATCTACTCAATGGGGCTGGTTCCACCGCGCTGGCGCGGCACATTAGCAGGCGTGGGAGAATTCTCCGGCGGGCTGAGTTTTGCGGGGTTGGCATTTTTTGGCGGATCAATCGTGGAGAATCAAGGCTTCCCCCCTCTCTTCCTGCTGGGTGGAGCCTTGACACTGGTGGGGACGCTACTCTTTTATCTTTGGTTCATGCTACCGCGCAACAAGCGCTACTCGCAACCTGCCCTGGAAAAGCCTAACTGACGGATTCCGTGGCGGGACTAATCTCCTCCAAGCGCACAGGGCGATGCTCGTCATACGAGCGACGTGCCGCCATGCCCATCACCACAGGCGCACGTCCATCTGCACCCGTTACTGGCACAGGGAGATCATATACAACCGCCGCAACAAACGCAGCCAACTCCGCCACATAACTCTCGGTATAACGTTCCATAAAGAAATTGTGCGGCAGATCACGTCGAATACTCGTGACAGTGCTAATCACAGTGTTGTTAGGATAATTATTGCTGGTGGCAGCACTGCCCAAACTGCCCAAAATTTCCACCCGCTGATCATAGCCATAGACGGCTTGACGGCTATTGTCGATTACACCGAATGCGCCATTGCTGAATTTAAGCGTAATCAGCGCGGTATCCAGGTCACCTGCCTCGCCGATGGCTGGGTCAATGAGAACACCACCCACCGCATAGATCTCGGTCACGTCACAGCCCATCAGAAAGCGCGCCATATCAAAATCATGGATCGACATATCTAAAAAGATGCCGCCAGAGACCTTGATATAGGCAAGCGGAGGTGGTGCAGGGTCGCGGCTGATGATATGAAGCAGGTGCGGCTGACCAATTTCGCCGTTTACAATAGCCTGACGCACGCGCACATGATTGGGATCAAAGCGACGGTTAAAGCCAATTTGCAGCTTGACACCAGCCTCTTCCACAGCCGCCAACGCAGCATCAATCTTTGCCAGCGTCATGTCAATCGGCTTTTCGCAAAAAATGTGCTTTCCTGCTGCTGCTGCCTCAATGATGAGTTGAGAATGGGTGTCTGTTGCCGAGCAGATCAGCACAGCATCAATGCTTGGGTCATCCAAAAGACGTCGATAGTCATCATGGACATCACAACCCCACTGGCTCGCCACCTCACGCGCAGCCGCAGCGTTAACATCTACCACCGACACCAATTTCGCTCGTGGCATCCGCTGCACCAAGTTCGCAGCATGAACGCGGCCAATTCGCCCTGCACCAATCAACCCCACACCAATGGTTGCGCCACTCATCCTAAACTCCAATACTCAGCAAATAATCGCGGTTACGTCGTGCGCTCTCTTTTGGCGTGCCCATGCCAGGCAAGACATCTTGCTCTACTGTAATATAGCCACTATACTCATGCCGCCGCAGCCAGCTTGTCACTTGAGGAAAATCAACACAACCCTCCCCCAACTCACAGAAGACGCCTTGGCGCACCGCCTCAAAATAGTCCCAGTTGCCTGCACGGGCGCGTGTGAGCACTTGAGCGTCGCAATCCTTATAGTGGACATACCAAATACGTTCAGCAAAACGGTCTAGCGCACCAAGCAAAGTCTCACAGCCACCCGCGCCATAGGAGTAATGCCCCGTATCAAAAACCAAGCCCAAGAGCTTGGGATCGGTCATCTCCAACAAGCGCGCAATCTCCTCTGGCGTCTCAATAAAGCCAGCACAGTGGTGGTGAAAGACGGTACGCAACCCCGTCGCCTCCTGCACAGCACGCGCCATCCGCTCTGCCCCCGTCGCGCAGATCGTCCACTCTCCGTCACTCAGCCCCATAGTAGGCTCAACGCGACCCGCATTGAGCGTGCGCATTTGGTCGGAGCCGTTGGCATCTGCCAGCACCAAAAAGGGACGCACATCCGTTTGTAGTTGATCCGCAGTTGCCGCCAACAGTCTAGCCGTCTGCACCACGGTCGCCTCGCCCGCCTCATGCGCCGCAGGATCGCGTAATGCCACCCCAACAAATGCGCCGGTTAAGGCAATCTGGCGTTCGGCAAACTCCTTTGCCAGGGCTTCCGACTCAGTCGGCATAAATCCCCAATCACCCAACTCTGACCCCGTGTAGCCAGTAGCCACCAATTCATCCAGCATCTGATGATAGGTGAAACGACCGCCGCCGGTTCCATCAAATTCCAAAGTGCCCCATGAACAGGGTGCATTGCCTACCAAAATCGACATGATGGAGCCTTACCTTCTTTGAGACGAAAGATTAAGTACAGAACTAGACGGGGATGGGCAGTTCTCTACACCGTACAGAGCTATGCTTTGCACGGTATAGATCTACAAAGTACAGAGGCGGTGCTGCTGCACCACCTCTGTACTTGAT
Organism: Anaerolineae bacterium; assembly: GCA_038324715.1. GTDB lineage: Bacteria > Chloroflexota > Anaerolineae > Caldilineales > Caldilineaceae > QEUY01. The sequence continues at coordinate 3,756 of JBBQIG010000170.1, forward strand.
TCACTGGTGAAAAACTAGAAGGTACGGCTCCACTCTTGAGGCCAGCGCTCCACCACAACCTTCGTCTGGGTGTAAAATTCTACACCGTGGTGAGATTGAGCGTGCAGATCACCAAAGAAGCTCTCATTCCACCCGCTAAAGGGGAAATAAGCCATGGGTGCAGCTACGCCAATATTGATACCAATGTTGCCCGCGTCGGCGGCATAGCGGAACTGGCGCGCCACTGAGCCACTGGAGGTAAAGATACAAGCCATATTGCCAAAGGCGCGATTGTTGACCAAGGCAATCGCCTCGTCTACATTCTTGGCGTGCATCAAGCTCAAGACCGGCCCAAAGATTTCAGTCTTGGCAATGTCACCACCTGGATTTACATTATCTAAAATCGTAGGGAAGAGCCAGTAGCCATCATCATAGCCACTGACGCGCTGATTGCGCCCATCCACAAGCACATTCGCACCCTCTTGCGTTCCCTTGGCGATCAAGCCTTCAATGCGCTCCTTGCTATCCTTGTTGATAACAGGCCCCATTTGCACACCCTCATCCAAACCATAACCCACCTTGCGACTGGTCGCCACATCAGCCATCAGTTCCGTAAAGGTGTTGCGCGCATCCCCAACCGTAATGGCAACAGACGCCGCCAGACAGCGCTGACCTGCACAGCCAAAGGCCGAATCTGCCATAATGCGCGTGGTGGTCTCCATATCCGCATCCGGCATAATCACAACTGGATTCTTGGCACCACCCTGACATTGGGCACGCTTGCCATTGGCAGTCGCCTTGCCATAAACGTACTTTGCTACGGGTGTGGATCCCACGAAGCTAATGGCCTTGACTGTTGGATGCTCCAACAGGGCATCAACCGTCTCGCGTCCCCCATGAACCAACTGCACAACTCCAGCCGGGAATCCCGACTGCTCCAACAATTCAAAGATCATTTGGCTGGTCATGGGCACTTTTTCGCTCGGCTTGAGGATAAAGCAATTGCCTGTCGCCAGAGCATAGGGCAAGAACCAGAGCGGAATCATACCGGGGAAGTTAAAAGGCGTAATGGCAGCGACCACACCCAGGGGCTGGCGGAACATATGCTCGTCAATGCCGCGCGCGATATCCTCGTTGTTGTACCCCTGCATCAGAATTGGCGCGCCACAGGCAACCTCAACATTCTCAATGCCGCGGCGCATTTCGCCAACGCTCTCCGCGTAGATCTTGCCACACTCATTGGTAATCGTGCGCGCAATCTTATCCAAATTTTCTTCCAACAGTGCCTTAAACTTAAAAAGGTGCTGTATACGGTCGCCCACGGGAGTCATGCGCCAGTCGGGGAAGGCTTTGGCTGCGGCTTGCACCGCAGAGTCTACCTCGGCTCCAGGTGAAAGTGGCACGGCAACAAGAGTTTGGGCAGTGGCAGGATTGATCACGTCAACGTATTGGCTTCCGCTTGAACGTTGCCATTGACCGCCGATGAAGTTTAGTAAATTACCGTTGCTAGTCATTTTCCTTCTTTTCTATGCTTTCCATACAAAGTGCCATAGAGTGGCATATAAATTTAACATGCAAATTGAGAATGTAACCAGATGGTCTACAATCGACTCATTTTCAGAACATCTATCTTATGCTAAAGTTGTATGCAGAATTTAGACAAGTGGATGTTCCATCCATACATTTGGCTCCACGCAAACTGCCTCATCCGCTTCGCGATCTACATGCAACGTGGTCAACAGCCCAGGCCCAACATACTTACCAGAGGCAGGCAAGGGCAAATCGAGCCAGCTTTCCCACTGCGCAACCGTCCCCGCTAGCGGCTGCGAAGAGTTGCAGGGCTTGACAATACGTGCGCCCAAACGTGCATGAACGCGCATCCACGGATCCAGCGGCAGCCCCTCTGCATTCTGCCAGGTACAGAATTCTGCCATTGACGTAATTGGATAACGCGCTTTCCACGTAGGACGCACCGGGACAAAGAAGCGTTTGACGCCTGTCTCTAGCACCAACTGCTTCATCGCACGCAGCGCAACATAACTCAACTTTTGACCACGACGAGCGGGAGCAACTGTAACTCCAAGCGCACTTACCATCGTGGGTGTGCGACCTGCCGCAAGATCAAGCCGCGCTTGGTGCATCGCCCAGTTCCAACCAGTATCAGGCAACTCCTCTGCAGGGCCATCCCATGCTAAAGTCAAGGCATTGCCCTGTGCCACAATTTCGCCATCTGCCGGATCAATCAGGGCAAATTGCAGATGCGGCCAATGGGCATAGATGCCAAACCAATCGAAGGGCAACGTATACCCTTTGGGTATACCTGCCTCGGTGACAAATCCAGGCCACACACTGTCAATCAACCCCTGAATTTGATCAACCAAGCCAGGATCATCTGCCACAGTTCGGATCTGAAAGCCATCAATCTCGCGTTGCAAGAATTCCTCTGTTTTCTTTAGAGCCACCAAAAGATCGATTCCCTAGCACACAAAGGCTAGAGGAAATAACGCTCCTGAGCACGATGTTCTGCCCATTCCTCACGCGCAGCGTTCACACTGTCACTCTCGCTCACTTCCGCCACAGGCACATCCCACCAAGAGTGATAACCAGGCACACCCACATAGCGGTCATTGCGTACATGAATCACCGTGGTGCGGTCAATTGTTTTGGCTGTGGACAAGGCGGCCACAAACTCATCATAGCTGGAACATTCGATGACCTGTGCGCCCAAACTGCGCGCGTTCTGGGCCAAATCCACAGGCAATTCTGCCACACCACTTGCCGAATCATCAGGCAATTGCCCTTGTGCGGGATAAACATAGCGTGTTCCAAAACCTGTTTGGCCCAACGAACGACTCAACGAACCAATACTCTTATAGCCAGAATTATCCATCAGCACAATTGTCAGCTTGAAACCTTCTTGGACAGAGGTGACAATCTCATTCGCGAGCATCAAGTAGGAGCCATCCCCCACCATCACATAGACCTCGCGGCTTGGTTCTGCCATCTTAACGCCAAGTCCCCCCGCAATCTCATAGCCCATGCACGAAAAGCCGTATTCCAAGTGATACTGCTTGGGATGGCGCGCCCGCCACAACTTATGCAGATCACCGGGCAAGCTCCCCGCCGCGGCGACCATCACCGCATCTGGATCTCCCAGATCGTTCACAGCGCCAATCAGTTCTCCCTGGCTGGGCAGCGGTGAATGACGCACCTCATAGATGCGGTCAACCTCTGCCTCCCACGCATCATGCAAGGCACTCGCTTCCTGTCGCACTGCTTCATCCAGCCTGTACGCATCGAGCATGGTCAGCAATTCCTCAAGCGTAACGCGCGCATCCCCCACCAAGGGCAGCGCATGATGCTTGTAGGCGTCAAACTCAGCCACATTGATGTTGATAAAGCGCACGTTTGGATTCTGAAATTGCGTCTTAGAGGCAGTTGTAAAATCACTGTAGCGGGTGCCAATGCCAATAATTACATCAGCATCCTGTGCATAAAGATTAGCGGCAGAAGTGCCAGTTGTACCCACTGCGCCTAAATTCAACGGATGATCATAGCGTAGGCTACCCTTCCCTGCCATCGTCTCCCCCACCGGAATCCCCGTCTGATCCACAAACCGCCGTAATGCTTCCGTCGCCTCGGAATAAAGGACGCCCCCACCCGCAATGATTAGCGGCTTTTTGGCAGTTTGAATTAGCGATGAGGCATCCCTCAGACTCCCCAAGTCTGGTCGATTACGTGGAATCCGCCACACCCGATTCTTGAAGAGTTCCGCAGGGTACTCATAGGCTTCCGTTTGCACATCTTGGGGCAGGCACAAAGTTACTGCGCCCGTTTCGGCTGGGCTTGTGAGGACACGCATCGCTTCGGGCAACGCCATCAGAATTTGATCAGGGCGATTAATGCGATCCCAATAGCGGCTCACGGGGCGAAAAGCATCATTCACGGAAATGTCTTGGCTCTGTCCAGACTCTAACTGTTGCAGGACGGGCGACACGTTGCGCCGCGCGAAGATGTCACCCGGCAACAGCAAGACGGGTAACCGGTTGATTGTTGCGGTCGCCGCGCCTGTAATCATGTTGGTTGCGCCAGGGCCAATCGAACTGGTGCAGACCAGCGTTTGCAGCCGGTTGCGATGCTTGGCAAAGGCCGTTGCCGTATGCACCATTGCCTGTTCATTGCGCGTCTGGTAGTAGCGTAATTGCGGATATTGCTGAAGCGCCTGCCCCATCCCTGCCACGTTACCATGACCGAAAATTCCAAAGCAACCAGCAAAGAAAGGTTGCTCCACACCATCTCGCTCAACAGTTTGTGTGGTCAAAAAGCGTACAATGGCTTGCGCCATTGTGAGTCGAATGCTGGTTGCGTTGCTCATAAGGGCCTCTCTGGCATGGATGGGCGCGGTTTGCTTAGGTGCGTACAGTTTACCACGGTTTGTCGCTCTTTTATCGCTGCGGGGCTTGAAGATGAGGGATTTTTGTCAAACAAAAATCCCTCACGCGACAACCAAACAGATCAGGCTATTCCAAGCCGCCACGCTCGTTCACAAAAGCCATCACCTCATCATAGGTGGGCATGAAGTTCGCGCAACCATGCTTGGTCACCACAATGGCACCACAGGCATTGCCAAGCCGTGCCGACTTGCGCCAGCCCCAGCCATTGATGTATCCAAAGAGAAAGCCCGCACCAAAGGCATCACCTGCGCCCAGAATGTTTTGAATTTCCACGGGATAGCCCGGTGCGTCAATGACCTCGCCACCCGCCAAATGGATACGTGCGCCCTTCGAACCAACCTTCTCCACCACAGCCTTTGGTCCCAAGCTCAGAATGTTTGCAATCGCTTGCTTCGTATTGCCACTCACTTTTGTATCGGAGATCTGCGAATGGGTCAGCAGCATCTGTCCCACATCAGTCAACATTGAGGCATTGATTTCATCTTCAGTGCCAATCACGATATCGACCCGAGGCAAGACTGAGCGCACAACCACGCCAAAAGCCCGGGCATCATGCCATTGATCGGGACGAAAATCCACGTCAAAGACAACTTCCGTGCCCACTTGGCGCGCAGCCTCTGCCGCAAACATGGTCGCGCTGCGGCTTGGCTCCTTGCTCAGATTGGTTCCTGCAAATTGCAACACCTTTGCATCCGCCACAGGCGACGCCAGCACATCATCAATCGTCAACTCAATGTCGGCGCAATGGTCGCGATAGAAGACCAAGGGGAACTTGTCCGGCGGCTCAATGCCCAACACCACGGCGCTGGAACGATAGCCGGGCTTACGCTCGCTATACTTGGTTTCTACGCCCTCTTTGTCG
>JBBQIG010000171.1:0-8964 GCA_038324715.1 Anaerolineae bacterium
CAGGAAGAGAAGGACGCTGTCTTAGCAGTCCTGGATTCTGGTTATCTTGTTCAAGGACCCAAAACCGAAGAGTTGGAGAAGCGCTTTGCTGCGCTCTGCAACACAAAACATGCCATTGCCACTTCAAACGGCACAACGGCATTGCATCTGGCGCTCTTGGCAAACAATATTGGGCCTGGTGACGAAGTCATTACAACACCCTTCACCTTTATTGCAACCGTCAACAGTATTCTCACAGTGGGGGCAACACCTGTTCTTGTCGATATTGATCCAGCGACCTTCAATCTGAATGCACATCTGGTCGAGGCAGCCATCACCCCCAAAACAAAAGCCATTATGCCTGTGCATTTATATGGTCAGATGTGTGAGATGAAAACGCTATGTGCCATTGCACGCAAACATGGCTTGCAGATCATCGAAGATGCAGCCCAAGCTGTGGGTGCAACGTATGAAGGCAGAGCCGCAGGCAATTTTGGCACAGGCGTCTTTAGCCTCTATGCCACCAAGAACATTATGTCGGCGGAAGGTGGCATGATCACAACGGATGACGATGGCATTGCCGAACGATGCCGGCTGCTGCGTAGCCACGGGCAACGTGAACGGTATCAATATGACATGTTGGGATTTAACTATCGCATGAGCGATCTGCATGCAGCGATTGGGCTGTGCCAGATGGATAGGCTAGAGGGGTTTACAGCCAAACGCCAACACAACGCGGCCTATTTCGATTCGCAGATCGAAACCTTGGGCACGCCCAAAGTGCAAAAGGGTAGAGAGCATGTATGGCATCAATATACAGTGCGCGCAGATCAAGGTTGCAGCCGAGAACAGGCGATTCAGTCATTGACAAAAGCGGGCGTTGGCACAGGCATATTCTATCCCGCACCCGCCCACAAGTATGACCATGTACGCAAGGTTGTCGGTGAAGTTTGTCTCCCGATTGCAGAGCAGAGTGCGCAAGAAGTCTTTTCTCTTCCTGTGCATCCCCAGCTTTCAGAAGAAGATCTAGAGACAATTGTAGCAGCAGTTAACCAACTCTAGCCGCCGCAATCTGATTCAACATGAGTTATAGACGCACATTGAAGGCGCGACTCTAGAGATTACACTGGCATTCAGTGAACACGCCTCAAAAGTCGCACGCAGTTTCTCAACGATTACACGAGCTAATTTGTGTGGCATTGAAGGGTCTATCGTAACGCTTTTAAGATACAGGAACCGCTGTTATCGCGGCAGAACAATCGTTATGAAGTACCGGTGTAACGTTGAATTCGCTCCCCTGATCTCGTTAAACAAGCACATGATGCTAAAGGAATAAGAGTAAGTATGAACAAAATACGAGTTGGCGTAGTCGGCGTTGGAACAATGGGGCAAAGACACTGCCGCGTCTACTCCTTAATGCGAGACGTGCAGCTTGTTGGCGTTGCCGACCAAAACCATGCATTAGGCCGTATGATCGCCGAAAGCCATGAGACAGAGTATTTTGATGACTGGACGCAGTTGCTTGCAGAGGTAGATGCTGTCAGCATCGCCACCACCACGGCTTCACATTTCAAACTTGCACAATGTGCCATCCAACAGGGGGTGCATGTGTTGATAGAAAAGCCTCTTACGGCAACTGTGGAACAAGGGAGATCCCTTGTTGCGCTGGCAAAACAGCATGATGTAATTGTGCAAGTAGGTCACATAGAACGGTTTAATCCCACTTACACGGAGCTTAAAAAGATCGTGGGTGAGCTAGTTCCAATCTCCGTCACCATGCGTCGCCTAAGCCCTTTTGACCTCAACAAGACTGATGTTGATGTAATCCGCGATCTCATGATCCATGATTTAGATTTGGTGACAGACCTTTTTGGCCGAGACTTTCAGCAGCCCCAGGTGTTGGGCCGCGCAGTTTCCACCAATTCAGTTGATCATGCCGTCGTGAACCTATCTTTTAAGGATGGGCCAATTGCCACCTTGACAGCTTCACGCGTGACACAGCAAAAAGTGAGAATGATCGAGGTGATTGCCGACAGCGCATACATTGAAGCCGATCTGCTTGGAAAGAGTCTGGTTATTCATCGCCATATATTCTCACGCTACATAGACAACCAAACCGCCAGCACCTACCGGCAAGAGAGCATCATTGAGCGCATCCATGTTCCATTTGTGGAACCGCTTGTGGCGGAACTCGAACACTTTGTCCACTGTGTGCGTCACGGAATTCCCAGCAGTGTACCCGGCAGTGATGGCCTTCACGCATTGGAATTAGCACATTCACTACTTGATCAAATACGCGTGCCCCAGAACGGTGTGCCGCAACAAGAGATATTTCCAACAAACCGAGCCATGGGACAACCAGCCAAGCACTAGACGACTCAAATCTTACACAAGTTGCCTTTAATTATGCCTATATCGAGCCTTCAGCACTTTTCGACAATGCTAGCCCTATTTCGTCCTTTACCAGATCGCTACTTGGGATTTCTAGCTATTACTACGACACTTTTGCTCCTGGTATCATGTACACCCACATCGCAACCTGCCTCTGAACGAGCATCTGGCGCATTATCGGGGGCAGCAGACGGAGCGTGTGTAACTTCTCAGGAAGAACCGCAACCGCTAGCAACAATTGCGCACGGAGACTCTGGTCAGGCAACGCAATGGCAGGTGCATCAGCTTGTCCTCAATGCCACAGAGGAGTATGAGAACGCCTACACAGATGTCGTAGTGACGGCAACTTTCAATGGCCCTGCTGGCGAGCAAATGAATGTTCAGGGCTTTTGGAATGGTGATAACGAGTTTCTCGTTCGCTTCACACCACCTTCGCCAGGGCAATGGTCTTATTCAATTGCATCTACACCTGCGGATGCTGGGCTTACCCAAGCCGGTTCCTTTACCGCCAGCGCAGCATCCTCTGCGGAAACAGGCTTTATACGGCGCGATCCCGCAAATCCCTATAGCTTTGTCTATGATAATGGGGAGCGTTACTTCATGATGGGGCAAACCTATTATGATATCGTGCGTACAACATGTGCCAACGAGCGCTGGTATGAAGGGGTTGTCAACTCACAGCAACATGGCATCAACAAGATTCGTCTGTTTGTTCATTCCCTGGGCTTTGGCCCTGAGCATAAGCATCCAGATTATTACCCGCCAATATTTCCGTTTGTTAACGATGATCATGATGAGTTAAACATCGAACATTGGGAGCAAATTGACAAGGTGGTGATGTACCTTGCTGAGCGAGGCATGGTGGCGGATCTAATCCTATTTATGAAACCGTCCAACACTCGCGATGACCTTGCGTTTGGCACCCAAGAGCAAGATGAGCGTTACGTGCGCTATATCTTGGCCCGCTATGCGGCATTTCCCAACGTGATCTGGTGCATTACCAATGAATGGGAATATACAGATCGAGACGAAGCCTACTGGGATACCATCGGTGAGATTGTACGCGCCGAAGATCCTTGGATGGCAGCAGGTGATGCCTACCGGCTGTTGTCGATCCACAACAGCACAGGTGGTAGGAACGGCGGCAAGTTTGACTATTTCGATAGTTCTTGGCCTGTTCATGCCATTGTTCAATATGGGGTACGCAACGGACGCTTTGAAAATGGCGATGAGTGGGCGAACTACAGCATCGTGGAGAATCATGGGCGCGAGATGCCGGTGGTCAACGACGAGTTTGGCTACATAGGCGAAGAAGAACCTGTGAATCTGACCCGAGATCAACATCGCCGCGCGCTCTGGGCGATTGCCGTTGGCGGCGGGTATAGCTCGGCAGGTGATGCCCGTATCTTCAACGAGGGGCCAAATGGCGAGCCAGCTCGCGTGATTATGACGGGCAGTTGGCATGATGCAGAGGAATATGAGGACATCAAGCGGATGGTTGACTTCTGGACCACCCAGGAAATTCCATACTGGCAGATGACCCCTCAAAATTCGCTCATTATGGATGGCGAAAATGTGTACGTGCTGGCTGACGAAGGAGAAGAGTTTGTCATCTATGCGGCAACGGGAGGCGAGTTTTCAATCGCTTTGCCAGATGGCAGCTATGACGTCAATCTTTTTGATCCGAAAACAGGTACAACGAGGGCGCTGGATGAAACTGACGGGGGGGACTCAGTAACCCTAACATTGCCTGACGCAAGCGACTGGATCTTGCACCTCACTCAAGTCGAACCGTGATCTCTGTGCGTGCGGCACAGACCTCCTGTGTTTAGCGTACAAGAAACGTTTTCAGTCCGTCTAACAGCATAATCTGAAATACAAACTTCCTCGAAGCCACCCAAAGGGTTCCCGGCTTCGAGGAAGTTTTGAACTAAAGGATATTCTTTGGCTAGTTCAAGCCCCACACATTTAGCGACGCAGGGTGGGCAGGTGCAACGAATGCTCGAACTGGTCATCTTCTTCGAGAGGCGACTCCTCTTCAGGAAGTTCGTCTGCGGGGACTTCCTCGGGAGGCCATTGATCGGCTGGCGATTCTTCTTCCCACAGCGACTCATCCAACAGAGCTGGATCGATCGGCTCTTGTTCGACCACTTCATCCGGCGGCACCTGCTCTCCGGTACCGCTTATTGTACCCGCACGCGTCACCTCGACCATGTGGAAGGTATCATCATCATCGCCCATGTTGTAGAGGCTCAGATCGGTTCCCCCCTCTTGGCGATTCGTAAACGCCACATCTGACAGATCTAACACAACCTCTTTCCACTGGTTGCTGTTGCCCTTCTTCACGACAATTGCCGACTTTTCGGCACCCGATGTGCTGTCATAGCGCAACTCCCATTGTCCAGTTCCCTGGTCTAGATAGACCACGCGGATCTGCGCACTCCCGCCCAGCGACTGTGTATAGGTGTCGTTGAGATTGAAGCGCATAAAGGGAGTGCCGCCAGCGCCATTCGTGCGCCGCGCCCACAGAATGCTCTCTGAGCGGGTGACGCCAGTTGGCGTTGCACAAAACATATTGGGGCCACAATAGACTACTTTTCCCAAGTCACTGGTGCGAAAGGTATATTCATTATTACCATTTGCCAGCCGCACAAATGTATCGGGCTGCTGTGTGAGATATTCGCACGCTTGAACGGAGAATGACTTCTGACAGGTGGGAATTTCGCTCGCCCACGTATGGGGTTGAGTAGAAGAACGCTTTACGAGTGGCGTAACCACATCGTTACCAGACGCAGGATGGTCCTTGCTAAAGAGCACCACAGAATCCTGGGGACGATACTGGGTCATTAAGAACTCATAGTTCGTCCAACTGTGCCGCGCATACATAGTCCCGCCAAAGCTATCTTCTGGATAACCACCGCGCAGGGCAATCCATGCACCGGGCGAGAGCGCGGGGTTACGGAAATGGCCCGCATACCGACCCCCAAACTCCATCGCCTCTTGGTTCTCTGGAAAACTCACCGCGCCTTTTGGCTGCAACAGTGGTGAGAACTTGTTGTTCCCATAGATGCCGATGAACTCAATCCCATAATGCAGGTTTGCCAGAACTTCCCAGTAGGCATACTGGCCTAACAATGTCTCTGGCGATTTTCCAATTGCTTCACTAGTCCCGCGTGTCGCGCCACTCCTGACTTTGGTCATGAAATCAAAGTACCAGCCTTGTGGATTGGGCGAGCCACTTTGTTGTCCAAGCCATACACCGGCATTCACCAAGCGCTCTTGGGATGGGTACGGCTTCCAATAAGTAGCAGACTTCGCCGCAGCCACGGGCGGGGTAAGACCAACAGCCCCATAAGCACGTGCCAGTTCGCGCTGGTAGTGCATGGTGATCTCTTCGTGATAGGCATATTTAAGCTCATTGGTTAGATTCACCTTATGGATTCTGCCATTTGGCGCGGGGTTGAAGTCTTGCCACTCCCACTTCGCCATTTCATTATCATTTGGCATGTTCTCCATCGTCACAGCCATCACCTCGGCGCGCACAAAGGTGATGTCGGTCTGAGCAGGTCGTGCGTCTTTAGAATCAAACTGAGCCAGATGATCTGCAACAGCGGTGATATAGGCTTTATGCAAATTAATGTAAACCGGGTCCCAGAACTGAAGTGGATAACAGCCACCACTGTTCTTCACCTTGTGACTTGCAACCTGGGCACGCATCCACGCCGGCCATTCTAACGATGGACAGTAACCCACGGTTACGTCAAGCATTGCCCGCTTGCCAGCCTTGTTGATGATGAAGTCCAACTCTTTGTCAACCGAGTACCAATTAAAGGTATTCTGTTTAGTATAGGTCACATTCCACGGCGCATAGGCCATGACACCCTTGATATGGGACTTCTGCAAGTCCGCAACTGTGTTTTTCCCCTTATACATCACCCAGATGCCAGCATCGGGATGGCGTGATGTAACAGGTGGCACTTGAGCAAATGTCTCGGCTTGGGCTGGCAGTGAAGGGATGAGTACACCTATGACAACCGTAATGACGAGGAGGAGATGTTGGAGACGTCTGCGCAAAAATCGCGCATTTAAATATTGTTCAATCATGATGCTTTCTCAAATTAGATTCTCAAATTAGATATTGAATTTAGAGCCGAGCAGAACTAAGTCAGATGATCATGAACTGCAAATGGCAATGACGGGTGAAGCAACAAGGGGAGGTGGGCATAGAACTACAGATTGAACTACAGATTAAAATTAGGATGCTGTATTACAAAGCGCAGTGTCGCATGGCGCTGTGAATGGGACTGGTCGCATGACCTATGCTTGTACTACCCTACCTAGAAGGTTACTCGACGCATCTAAATGGAGCTACGCCGTAGCTTATGAGCCAACTCAACTCGATCTATACTGTTTGCATGACGCATCAATGCGCACTCCCTACGCTGGAAGATAACAAGCCACCAAACAAAAAGTGCCGAACCTGTTGGTGCTACAAAAGATGTTAGCGTTCTACGCTGGGGAGAAATACAGACTCATTATAAGTAGATTGAGCAGGAGGTTGACTTCCTGGTGGCGTACTGCCATTTGTGCGAATTACCTCAACCATGTGGAAGGTATCATCATCATCGCCCATGTTGTAGAGGCTTAGATCAGTTCCCCCCTCCTGCCGATTTGTAAACGCCACATCTGGCAGGTCTACCATGACCTCTTTCCACTCATTACTATTGCCCTTCTTCACAATAATTGCCGACTTTTCGGCACCCGATGTGCTGTCATAGCGCAACTCCCACTGTCCAGTTCCTTGGTCCAGATAGACCACGCGAATCTGCGCGCGCCCACCCAATGACTTTGCAAAGTTGTCATTAAGGTTATAGCGCATAAAGGGAGTGCCGCCAGCGCCATTGGTGCGCCGCGCCCACAAAGTGCTCTCTGTGCGCGTGCGCCCAGATGGTTCGGTGCAGAACATCTCGGCACCACAGTAAACTACTTTCCCCAAGTTGCTGGTGCGAAAGGTATACTGGTGGCTGCCACTATTTCTGCCGACATACTCGCTAGGCTGCTGTATGAGATATTCACAATGGCGAGCGGGAAACTCTTTTTCGCAAATGGCAATTTCATTCGTCCAAGGTTGTTGCGTGTCCCGTGCAACAACTGGCGTAATGCTATCAGAGTTCTTCATCATGCTATCGTTGCTATAGAGCAACACAGAATCTTGTGGCCGATACTGGGTCATTAAGAACTCATAGTTTGTCCACATGCGTCGCGCATAAACTTTGCTGCTAAAGCTCTCTTCAGGATAGCCACCGCGCAGTGCAATCCATGCACCCGGTGAGGTTGCTGGGTCACGATAGGCTCCGGCATAGCGCGTCCCAAATTCCAGTGCTTCCCGATTTTCGGGATAACTGATAGCACCCTTTGGCTGATGTTCGGGCGAAAACTTGTTATTGCCATAGATGCCGATGAACTCAACGCCATAGTGCAGGTTTGCCAGAATCTCCCAGTAGGCATATTGAGCCAAAAGCGTCTCTGGCGATTTTCCCCCAGTCTCACTGGTGCCGCGTGTCTCACCATTGCGCACCTTGCTATACATGTCATAGTACCAGCCTTGCGGATTCGGTGAGCCACTATGTTGATTCATCCATACCCCTTGGCTCACTAGTTGGTCGCGGCTTGGATACTCCTTCCAGTAATGCCCTCCTTTGGCAGCAGCCACCGGTGGGGTCAACTCTACCTCGGCATAAGCGCGCTCTAACTCACGCTTGTAGGTCAGCGTAATCTCTGCTTGGTAAGCATATTTGAGTTCATTGGTCAGATCCACCTGATGAATTCTGCCTTTGGACGCAGGCGCAAAATCTTGCCACTCCCACTCGGGATAGTCATTGTCATTTGGCAAATTTTCCATTGTCTCTGCCATAACCTGAGCACGAACAAAGGTGATGTCGGTCTGATTGGGTCGCGCATCCTTGGAATCGAATTGCGCCAAATAGTCTGCAAGGGCGCGGATATAAGCTTTGTGCAAATCGATATAAACTGGGTCCCAAAATTGGAGTGGAAAACAGCCCATGCTGTGTGTTTCTTTTCTACTAGCAACCTGTTCACGCATCCATGCAGGCCAATCCCCTTGTGGACAATAACCGGCAGTCACATTGACCATCGCTCGCTTGCCTGCTTGGTTGATGATAAGGTCTAAATCCGCATTCAGTGTGGACCACTTAAATTCGTTTGGCCCGGTATAGATCTCATTCCACCTTGCATAAGCCATAGCCCCTTTAATGTAGGGCTTCTGTAGGTCGGCAACCGTGTTATTTCCCCGATACATCATCCAGATGCCAGCATCTGGATGGCGTGACGAAAGAGACGCTTCTTCAGCAGATGTTTCGGCTTTAACGGGTAGATGAGGAGCAAAGGAACCAATCAGAAGACTTAGAATTAGAATTAGATAGAGGATACGACCATTTAGATATTGTTCAATCATTATGCTTTCTCGAAATTTTCGTGGAGTATAGAGCCAACTAGAACCATCCCATCTTCGGGATCTACAACAGTGAAGATATTTCAACAGGGAGGAATTGAGCAGAGAGCTTCAACAAATTC
>JBBQIG010000172.1:0-8911 GCA_038324715.1 Anaerolineae bacterium
CCGAGCAGTTGGGCAAGATGACACTGGGCACAGAACTAGGGAGCGCAGCCCAATTTTCACCCGAAATTCTGCAGATTGCCGAGACAGGAGTCTATAATGTCTTGCGCCTCCACGGGATTCTGGATGGCAAACCCACGCCCCCGGCACAAGAGCCGCAGATTGTGGGCGCGACCGAGCGTGAAGATTACATCATGGCCCCGGTCAGCGGCATCTTTGAACCCTTCTATGATCTAGGGGGCAACGTGCGCGCAGGGGAACGTGTGGGTCAAATCCACAACATGGAGGAACCCTTTAGCGAGCCACGCGCTGTCTATGCGGAGATCGATGGTATGGTGATGGGTCGTCGTGCCCTTCCTCTTACACGTCAGGGCGATTGCGTTATCACGCTTGTACGCCCCTTCTCACTCTAGGCACTTGATTTAGAAGAATCAAAAATATCATTCCGAGCAAAGCGAGGAATCGCTCTTCCTGCCTCTATCGCAGAAGTGGAGAGGGGAGAGAACCTTTGCTCTGGCGAGCTACGCTCCACTACGTGAGCAGGGTGACAAATTGAATTTTTGGATGAGTTATAGTCACCTGTTTCGAGCGACTGCACCCCATCCCATCCCGCCCCGAACTTGGGGCGGGGTGGGGTACAATTTTCAGTCCCACCAAGGTTCCCCTTCGGCAAGCTGCGATTTTAGATACTCCTGATCCAACTCCACACCCAAACCAGGACGCTTGGAGACCTTCATATAACCGTCTTCAATCTCAATGGGGTTGGGCGTTGCCCATTGAATTGAATCGGCGCGCCGTGTACATTCCATCATCGGCGAATTAAAGGTCGCTGCCGTCCATTGCTGCGACGCCATATTCAGCAACAGACCACTGACATTGTGCAGGCAAACTGGAACGCGATAGAGGGCTGCCAGATCCGCGATCATCTTCGTCCCCGTAATGCCACCGGAGTTAATGAGATCGGGCTGGAGCGTATCGATCACCGGGTTTTGCAAAAAGGGCAATGCATTTTCTGCTAGCTCAATATTCTCGCCCGTCATAATGGGGAGCCGAGTTGTGCTGCGCAGGGTCGTCCATGCTTCAGAGAAGTTAGGAGCGAGTGGGTCTTCATAGAAGAGGGGCTTAATCGGCTCTACAGCTTCGGCAACACGGATGGCGCTGGGCAGATCAAGCTCGTTGTGGCAATGCACAATGATGTCAATGTCGTCGCCCAAAGCTTCACGCGCCAGCACATAGGCACGGTGCACCTTGCGCGCCTCTGCTGGGCCAATGCTGGGCGTAAATTCCTGCATGGGAACATTGAAAACATGGTGAATATCGATCTTGAAGGCTTTGAATCCATGCGGATCTTCTTTTAATTCTTGTGCACGATCATGCCATGCTTCCTTGCTCAAGAAGTCGCCTCCGCCACAGTGGGAGTAGAGACGAATTTTGTCGCGAAAATTGCCGCCTAGCAGCTTTGAAACGGGTTGGTCAAGCAACTTACCTGCTAGATCCCACAAGGCAATGTCAATGCCACTGAGGATGCGTACCGCGCGCCCTCGTTGCGGGTAGGCATGGAACATATTGTGGAAATGCACCTGAATTGCCAAAGGATCTTTGCCGATAAGACCCAGGTGGGGTAAGCGTGGGCCTTCTAAGCCAGCAATCACCTCGCGCGCCAAAGGGCCGCTGCCGTGACACTCGCCATAGCCCGAAACACCTGCATCCGTTTCCACCTTGATCAGCGTCCTGCGTTCCTTCAATTGCATTGCCTTGATCGCCGTAATCTTATATTGACCCTGGCGTGCGGCAACCATTGGATCATAGCCCGAAGGCCCAAACTCTGTGTTCTCTTTCGCTATCTCATCTGACATGATTCACTCAATCCCCTTTAGCTCTTGTATGTACCTTGTGAGTATTTTCAATGGGCTACTTAACCACTACTGTAGTAGAGGTTGGTTTAACAGCCCTGCACCAACTGCAATTGTAGTTAAAGTGCCAAGATATAGTCTGACATTGGTCGTGATTTGGACGTAAATTTGGGTAAACTGTCTGATAGACTGAACTTTACAGAATTACAACCACGTGAGCGCCTTTTACACCAAGCAGTTTTTACGCCAAATAGTGAAAAGCTGATACACACATTTTATACTGGCAGATTAAATAGGCAGGAAGAGAGATGCACGGTTTGACCCAATGCAAAGGCTGGATTTTATCTTCAAAAATTTTAAGCGCACCCCCTACATTCAGGATCTCCCTGCTGCTCCTGGTGGGGTTGCTTTTAACAGGTTGCAGCAATCTGTTCTCTAGTAACGTAGCACCTGCCACCTTAGCACAGGCCTCAACGGGTGCACAAAATGCGACCGTAAGCCTTGAGCCAGCCAGTGGCTTTGCTGGCATCTATGTGTACGTGAGTGGGAGCTCTTGGCCCCAAAACATGATGGTTTTGGTGAGTCTTGAGGATGAGCGAGGCCGCAGTGATACACTTGCCGCCAGCGATACCGATCAAACAGGCAACTTATCTACAGGCTTTCTCTATCCCATTGACCAACGCTGGATTACATCGGATTCCGCGTGGGTCGTGACGACCACAGCCGACGGCACAATAGAAACTAAAACAAAGTTTACCATTGTGCGACCTGGTGAAGAAACAGCGTCTCCATCTCCACTGGCAACAGCCACCTCTGGCGATGATCTGGCTGGCGATGATCCGGTTGGTGATGGGTCAACTGTCGCTACTAGTCCAACGGGTGGGACAAGTAGCGGTTCAATCGGTGGTGCAACTCATGTGACGACAACTTCAACCGTCACGAACAGTGCTGGAGCAAAGGACAACGAGCAGGAGCATGTGGTGACCCTGCCCTTAATTTCTGCTGTCGAATCAGCAAGTGCCTCCAGCGCAGATGCAAAACAAGTCAAAATCGAGATCGAACCAGGTACCCTCAACTGCCGCAATGCCAACAAGTGGTTCAAGATAATCATCTTAAGTGAATCCGGCTTCGACGCTTCCTCAGTCGTCCCAGAGAGCATGAGCATTTTCGGCGAGCCGGGTTCCGAGGCAAATTACCAAAACTCGCCCCTCTTCGGGACAATTCAGCCAGTCAGCTTTCGTGCTAGCGATCAGAATCGGCCTAGCACATACCAATATCGTTGGCATCTTGAAGATGCAGACGGAGACGGAAGTATTGACATGGTTATGGAGTTCCAAGTGGGCTACACCGACCTCACCTGTGATGCGGCAGTTGTTGTGGTGACAGGAAAGACAAACGATGGCGGTTCTTTTGAAGGTAGCAAAGCCATCAAGATGAGAGGCCGAAACCAGGGCTAGCGGCAACGCATCGATAGCAGTAAGGATTTATTTTTGTCATTGTCTAAGTTGCAGACGTTGAATTTACGCACGATCTCCTCTTTATTCTTGGGTTTAGTCTTGCTCTGCGTAAGCGGCTGTAGTGGGCGCGCAGGTCCCAGGCCCGCGCCAGACCCAATTATCGCGGTGGAAGCCTATCTGCAACTCTACCAGCCAGGCCCTTTGCCCCGTCTCTTCCAGACAACCCGCATTCACGACCGATCTGGTCAACTTTTGGCCGAAGTTTATGAGGATGGGCGGCGAACTTGGGTAAAACTCGACCAAGTTTCGCGCCATTTAATCAACGCCACGGTTGCGACCGAGGATGCCTCCTACTATACCAACTCCGGCATTGATCCCCTGCGCATTGTGGGCGCAGCTTGGCAAAATCTGGATAGGGGCGAAATCGTCTCCGGGGCCAGTACGATCACCATGCAACTTGCCCGCAACCTCTTTCTTGGCCTTGATCAACGCTATGACAAGTCGTTGGATCGTAAGATCGAAGAGGTCGGGTTAGCACAAGAGATCACGCAGTTGTACAGCAAAGACGAACTGCTAGAGATGTATCTCAACATGCTCAACTATGGGCATCTTGCCTATGGGCCTGAAGCCGCGTCACAAGTTTACTTTGGCAAATCTGTCATTGAACTCAACCTTGCCGAAGCATCACTGCTGGCGGGTATTCCCCAACAGCCAGCAAACTTGGACTTGTTTGAGAATTGGGAAGGAGCGAAAGAGCGCCAGCGCATTGTGCTGGATCTGATGGTGCATCACGGCTATCTTACGCCAGAGGGAGCCGATGCCGTTTTTGCTGCCCCTGTGGAACTCAACACCGATCCAGACAACACTGCAGTACGCGCACCGCATTTTGTCCAGTATGTCATTGACACGCTGGATGGTCGCTTGGGTGCTGGATATACACGCAGAGCCGGGCTGAATATCATTACGACACTTGATCTGCGCATGCAGGAGGTTGCCCAGCAAGTTGTGGCAGTGAAGGTGACCGAACTACAGTTGCAATATGATCTCAACAATGGCGCGCTCGTTGCCATGAAACCCGGCAACGCAGAACTCTTGGTGATGGTGGGCAGTGCTGACTTTGCCAATGAAGCCATTGATGGACAGGTCAATGTAGCGGTCAGTTTGCGCCAGCCTGGCAGTGCCATCAAGCCGATTCTCTTCGCCATCGCCCTAAATGACAATTTGATTAGTCCCGCTTCTCTGCTTTGGGACACGCCTGTTACCTATAATTTGAGCACAGGGGAGACCTACAGTCCGCTCAACTACAACCGGCGCTTCCACGGGACCGTAAGTGTGCGCACAGCCTTAGCCAATAGCTATAACGTACCCGCGATCAAGTTGCTGGACATGCTAGGCATTGAGCGCATGTTGATGGGTGCGCGGGCGATGGGTCTCGAAAGTCTATCCCAAGATGCAGGGCAGTATGGTTTGAGCCTTACCTTGGGTGGGGGCGAGGTTAAGTTGCTCGACCTGGTAGCTGCCTATCAGACGCTTGCTAATGGCGGGCAGGCGCTACCCCCTAAATTTATCTTATCTATGACGGATAATCGGGGACAGGGCATGCAGGCGGCGCAGATCGATTCAACGCAAGTGCTTTCGCCAGCGGCAGCCTTCCTGGTAACCGATATGCTCAGTGACGACACCGCACGTGCGCCCACTTTTAGCGCCGATGGCCCCCTTACGCTGAGTCGCCCCGCTGCCGCCAAGACAGGGACCACTGATGATTGGCGCGACAATTGGACGCTTGGCTATACGCGCTATCTGGTCGCTGGTGTCTGGGCAGGCAACACCGATGGTCGTCCAACAAAAGATTCAAGCGGCTCTATGGGGGCAGCACCGATCTGGAATGCCTTTATGGAGGCAGTCTTAGCAGATGATCAGTTCTTGAAGTTATTGGGCGTACCCGACGAAGAAGGAGCCTGGGAGTTTCTGCCACCAGAGGACGTAACAAAAATGGCCGAATGTCCCCCACGCTTGACCTGTCGCAAGGATGGCGAATATTTCAGCCAGAGCTGGCTCGACATGATGGGCGATGCAGGGCCATTGGCAGACAGCATTGTCTATTGTGGCAATGGCAATGAAAGTGGCAGTGAGAGTGGTAAGGGTCAGGTGGCACTCAAGTTGCCAGAAATGTCTCGCCTACCCGCGAACGTTGCCAATGCTCAAGCAGATGGCAATCAGACCGTTAGCGACACCACCACAGAACCCCGCGACGATGCAGTGCCGGTTGACGAGCAGAAAAATGCCATTACCTGGGGCAGAGAAAACGGCGTCCCCCTTGCCTCGGAAAGTTGTACCGATCCACTCTCTCGTTAGTTGATCTCCCCTCTGCATCGTGCCTCTACTGTCACTTCTACTGTTGTCTCGACAGGAAGCCCTGTACTGACCATGATGAGCGTCCCCTTTTTGAACAAGATTGGCGAATGGGCGTAGAACAGCTATGATACTTGAAACTGCTTTAAGCCCGTTTCCCTTATCTGAATAGGAGAGTCAACATGGCGACAGCGACTGCCAACAAAGCGGCATCTCCCGAGAGTAGCCCAGCGAATGCCACAAGCTCGAATCAGGCTACACGCATTATCGACTGTGACGTGCATCATTCGTTTCTCGATTCGACGGCACTCTTCCCCTACCTGCCTCGCCAGTATATCGAATACATCAAGGACTTTGGCGACATGATGCCGGGGATTGGCTATACCAATGTGCCAGGACGGGGTGCACGCCATGATTTGTGGGTGGGGGCAGAGATCAACCCTTCCACCGTACCCGAAGTCTGCATTGAAAAGCATCTGGATCTCTATGAAATTGACCTAGCCATCCTCACGGGTGGGCCCTACGCTGCCGGTGTCCACCCGGATGTGGACTATGCCGCCGCCTATTGCCGCGCCTTCAATGATTGGACGCTGGAGCATTGGGCGAGTAAAGACAGCCGTTTCCGTGCCTCCATCCACATTGCACCCCAAGACCCAGCCCAGGCAGTCGCCGAGATCGAACGACTTGGCTCCCGCCCTGAATTTGTGCAGGTCTTGATGGCAGCGGGTGCGCGCTTGCCTTTTGGCAACCGTTTCTATCACCCCATCTATGCCGCCTGTGAAGCACTCGGATTGCCCGTTTGTGTTCATTTTGGCGCAGAAGGCGCAGGGACTTCGGCACCCCCCACGGCAGCAGGCTACCCCTCCTACTATCTAGAAATGCGTATGGCACGCCCTCAAATTGCCATGGCACATGTAACCAGCCTGATCTGTGAGGGGGTCTTTGAGAAGTATCCCAATTTGCGCTTCCTCTTTATCGAGCAAGACTTCTTCTGGGTTCCTGGCTTGCTCTGGCACATGGATTCCGACTGGAAAGGGTTGCGCGACTATACGCCATGGATCAAAAAGCTGCCCAGTGATTATGTGCGCCAGAATGTGCGCTTTGGCTCCCAGCCCATGCCCGACATGCCTAGCAAGGCAGACCTAGCCAAATTCCTGGAATGGCTCCATGCCGATGAGGTGTTGGTCTTTGCCAGCGACTATCCCCATTGGGATTGGGACGAACCAAGCGCCTTCCTCAAGGGCTTTGATCCTGCGCTACGCTCGCGCATTTTATATGAGACTGCCGCCGAACTCTACAGCCTGCGCCTTCAAGGATAGCTTTTTTCGGTTCTGTACTCTCGTTTCTGTTCTCTACATTTTCAGAGGTGACGAGGATGCCGCAACTCCAACAAACACAAATCCGCCAGCGTGCCACAGCAAAGAGCTATGAGCGCGGCGAGAACTACTATCAGAGCAAAGCCATCTTTGATACAGTTCATCAAGGCGATGAAATTAAAGGTCTTTGTGAGGGATCTAGCTATCAGCCTTATCAAGTCAGAGCAATATTGAACAAAGATGGCAACATTGTCGTGACATCGTGTACCTGCGAATATGACCAGGGAGGTGACTGTAAGCATATTGTGGCACTGCTGCTGACTTATCTGCGCGAGCCAGAACTCTTTGAGCAACGCGCACCCGTTGAGGATCAGTTGGCGGAGCGCAGCCAGGAAGAGTTGATCTCCTTGATCCGGCAGATGGTGGAGCGCTATCCCGACCTACAAACACTCATTGACCGGCCGCGACCCAGTCAGCAACCCAAGGATAAGCCGGTAGATACGACCCCATTTCGACGCGAGTTACAACAAGCGCTCCGTAACTTCGAGGGCAATTATGGGGATAGGTACGGGAGTGAGCATAATGTCGATGAAGCAATCTCGTCGGTTGCGAATGCGGCGAGCGAGTTTGCAGAGGCGGGAAAGTGGCACGATGCCAGCGCCATCTATCGCACAATTCTCGAAGAGTGCCTGGACGCAGACCTGCTTATGCTGGATGAAGAAGGCGACTCTATTGCTGCGCTAGACTCCGTGCTGGAGGCAGTCGTCGTCTGTCTACAACAAGAAGAAATTGCTGAAGATGATGAGGAACGCAGCGCGCTGATTAACCATTTGCTGGATGCCTATATCTTGGATGTCGAGATAGGAGGGCACGGTCTAGGAGAAAGGATATTTCCCGATGACTTTCTGCAGCATGTTCGGACAGAAGATCTCCCCAACATCCGCGAACGCATTGTGCAAGCTCAGCAGAGCAAGATGCAATCTTCATACGGAAAGTGGGGGGTTGAAGTTTATGAAGAATTTCTGATTCATCTTGACGCGTTAAATAACACAGATCCCGAAGAGACACTGCGACGGTTGCGCGAACAAGGCTTGTATCGTCTCTTGTTCGAGAGGTTGATCTCGTTAGAGCGCATTGATGAGGCAATCACAGTAGTTGCAGAGCATCTGACCACCCCCTTTGGCCGACTTCCAGCACTTACCCAACTTGCGGCAGTTGGGCGCGAGGATGAGGCAATCAGACTGGCAAGCGCAACCCTGCGCGAGCGATTTAACGACCCACTCGCGGATTGGTTAGCTGGACGTTATCAGGCGAAGCGTGATCGCAATGCGCTCTTTGAACTCTGGCTGCAAGGCATGAAAAAAGAGCCAAATATAAACCACTATGCTACTTTGAAAGAAGCCGCGGAGGCGGTTGGGGCATGGACAAGGGTACGCCCAGATATCCTCAACACGTTGCACCAGGAAGAAAAGTTTGCGCTACTCACTTCAATCTACCTGGTTGACGAAGAATGGGATGCAACTTGGGAAACGCTGGAACTCTTTGTACAACGATCCTCGAAAGGTGTACTCGGTGGATTATACGGCAAGGTATCCAGTTTAGAGTTAGCAGTTGCCGAAAAATCACAACATGTGCGCCCCAAGAAGGCCATTCCGGTCTTTGTGAAGTATGCCCGACAGGAAATTGACCTTAGGGATCGGAGCCACTACAACCAGGCAGCGGCATATTTGCTAAAAGTGCGAAAGCTGTACAAGCAAATTGGCGACGAAAAATCCTGGCAGGAGTTGATCGGCAAGATCCGAAGCGAATTCCCTAAATTACGCGCCCTACAAGACGAATTGAATCAAGCAGGGTTGTGACCAACCCGTTACTCCACAGATGTACCACAGATGTACCACTGTTAAGTTAATGGAAGGGTGAGCAAGATGAAAGGCCG
>JBBQIG010000173.1:0-8884 GCA_038324715.1 Anaerolineae bacterium
GGGTGTATTTCAAATTGGGGGCAGGTTTTTGGCGGTAGCCCACATGGAAACGAAGCGGTGGCTGAGAATGGCAGAACGGATGGGGAGGAGATTTTGTGCACCTTTGCGACTCCAGCGCATACCTGGGCCGGAGAAGCGAGCTTTGAATTGCTTGGCGCCACTTTCGACAGTACCACTGCCGATAAGCCAGGCACCTTCGCGCATCTCAAGATAGTTCATGCGCAGGTGGTTGTTGCGGAAGAAAGCGGCTTCGCGCGTGAGGGCATTGTCAGCATGGGGGCGAGCAGCCTTATCAAGCTCATCGGCAATGCGTTGGGCTTGTCCTTGATAGAGAAGCGTGGAACGACTATTAAGCCAACGGGAGAAGGTGGGTGACCCTTCGTTTTTGAGCAAACGAGCAGCCTCAGTCAGGTGTTGCTTGGCATGATACCAGTCTATGACTTGCAGGCTCTTGCCAAAGTGGAGTGCCGCTTGGTTCCAAATCCACACAGCGCCATCGCCGAGGATTTGGGTGTCCTGCGCCTGTTCCCAACCGCGCCGTCTCGCTTCAGTCCAGGTCATTTCACCGATGACTTCGGGTCCTCCTAGATGGGCGACGTAACTATTGTGTACGGCCTGTGCCAACTCAACCACTTCACCCGTGCTTGGGTCTGGGGTGGGAGAAACGGCAACATTAAAGACAGTGCCGATTTTGACCTCCTTCCAGCCCTCCTGGCGAATGTTCATCATTGCGCCATCCATCGCCACACCCATGCGTTGGTCTGAGACAACCGCCCGGCTGGGTGGATGCCATTGCTCTGGCAGCGCCGTGGCTCGTTTGCGTTCTCTCTCTTCTATCGCCTGAAATTTGGCACCTACCTCCTGTGTGCGACGCCAGATGCTCGTTTGTGAAATCTGAATCTGACCGATACGCCGCAGAATTTCCTCGACCCTCTCATACGAGGGTACAACCCCGCTCAGCCACACGGCATCACGTACTACCCCTTCACTCCACGCGGTCGCACTCAATTCAAGTTGTTGGTCGAGGGGGAAAAAAACCGCTTGCGCAGTTTGTACAATAATAGTACCCCCTCGCCACTTCCATGCCCCCTAAGCGGCTCTCTACATCTTTGCGCTTCTGTCCCTTGTAGCGCATTGCCTTCCCGCACTGCTCACAAGTCGGATTCTCCACCGGCTGCTGGCTCGCCTGCCCCTCAAGCAGCACCCCAGCCACCTCCTGCCCAAACTGTTGACGCATTGCCAACACCTCATCTTCGATCTGCGTCAGGTTCGGTCGCTCATTCAACTCGTCCCAATCCAACATCCGCTCGATTAGTGCTTCGCTGGCCGCTTGTAACTTTGCTTTTTTCTGGGCGCGTATTAGTTTCATGGTCTCTCCTCCTTACGCCCATTTTACTCCTTTCCCCCTTTGCCCCCAACTTGAAATGCACCCTCTGCGAGGGTGACGGGACGTTGAAACGCAAAGCTGAAGAATGGTTTAGCTTTAGGGGTCGATCTGTTAACGTGTCGCCTTTCCAATGCCAGCAAGGATTCTGCGCCGATGACAGGGCAAGCCATTAATATTGATGGTGGTGTTTTGATGGTTGGGTAGTTGAATGGGTTGTTTCAGGAGCGTATGTAGAAATATAAAGGGCGCCACTCTATTAGCGTGGCGCCCTTGCGTGTAGTCATAGAAAAGATTGCCACAAATAACTCCTAGTTAGCCGAGACGTATGCCGTAGTCTTGGCTGGCATAATCATAGAGTACATCTGTTGCTGCCAGGGCAACGTCGGTTCTCAATGATTGAAAATGTGGCTTGATTTGGCTGAGTTGAATCATGAAGCGGATAGAGCCAATTTCTACATGACCATAAAGGCTCCATCGCTCGGCACGCTCGAGGAGCGTGAAGTCGCCCAGGAATTCGGGGAAACTGCGACGCAGATGGGCTGCAACGGCTTCTAGGTTGTCAACCACAAAGCCGAGATGGTGGATGCGGCTGGGAGCCGGAGGAGCCAAGGGGGCTTCCGGGTTGAAATCGAAGAGGAAGAGAGCTGTGTTTCCGCTTGTGACTACTGTTAAATGCTCATCATCGCGCACGATCTTTAGCCCCAGCGCGGCGCTGAAAAAATGTTTGGCGGTAGTACGATCTTCAAAGGCTAGAGCAAGGTGGTCGAAGCCATAGTTTGTGAAAGGGGCAGTGGTTTCTAGATCAAGTTCCTCCGCGCGCAAGTCGAAGTCCGCATCGCCGTAGTGTGCGAGGATTTCGTATAGAAACATATCTGGATAGATGAGGTCTTGATTCTTGTAGACCGACAGCCGGTGGTTGTTGAGCAACTTGTGTGGCAAGAGGCGGTCGAGGGCAAGATGAACTACGTCGTGGATTGGAATCTCACCCTGATAGACTTCTGTTGGTGTTACGTGGAAGCGTACGGTCGTTGTTGCTGTGCTAATTTCGGTGCTCATCGTCTTCTCCCGCCGCGTTCTTTCTCAAGACCGCTCTTTGCGCGTAGCCAGTGTTAAATGATCGCTAATCTATCAGATGCTGATTGCCATAGAGGTCAAAGTTAGATATGGATGCCGGTGAGTGCTTGCTTGACGATTTCAGCGCTTTGGCGAAGGGCTGCTCGTTCAGTAGCTGTCAGGGGTTGCTGTATGGCAGAGATTACGCCTTGTCCACCGACTAGATGGGGCAGCGCAACGGTTACATCCTGAATTCCTTCCACGCTTTGGATAGGGGCACAGACGGTGAGGATAGAGCGTCGATCGCGG
This sequence comes from Anaerolineae bacterium, assembly GCA_038324715.1. Classification (GTDB taxonomy): domain Bacteria; phylum Chloroflexota; class Anaerolineae; order Caldilineales; family Caldilineaceae; genus QEUY01. The sequence continues at coordinate 2,750 of JBBQIG010000173.1, forward strand.
AGGATCACGTTGACGATATGAGCCAGGGCGGCTCCAATGCCATAATAGGTTGCATGTTTGCCTTGGATGATGTGATAGGCCGCGCGGCGCACCTTTTCGTCAATCTCGGCGCGTGCTGCCTCATCCAGGTTAATATGTTGCGTGCGGCAGAAGTCGTCTAAAGGGATGCCGCCGATGGAAACCTGTGACCAAACCAAGACTTCGGAATCGCCATGTTCGCCAATCACATAGGCGTGGACATGCTGTGCATCGACACCGAGACGAGATGCTAGGAGTGTGCGAAAGCGCGCTGTGTCGAGCGTGGTGCCAGAGCCAAGCACGCGGTTTTGTAATAGACCGCTGTCGATGGCAAACCGTGCGGTAACATGGGTCATCACGTCTACTGGATTGGTCGCAACGAGCAGGATTGCGTCGGGTGCATGACGTAGCACCTGCGGCACAATTGACTGGAAGATTAGGGCATTGCGTTCAAGCAGTTGAAGTCGAGATTCGCCTGGACGTTGGTTAACACCCGCAGTTAGTATCACCACGCGAGCACCGGCAAGGTCTGCATAGTCACCTGCGCTGACGTTGAGTGCATGGGAAAATGGGACGGCGTGGCGAATATCGTCAGCTTCTGCTTGTGCGCGAGCATGATCGAGATCGACTAAAACAATCTCGCGACCGACACCACTCATGACAAGCGCATAGGCCGCTGTGGAACCCACAAAGCCACTTCCGACTATACCAATTTTGCCTGCTGGATTCATCTTGTGTCACTCCCATCGGTTTACATCAGGACTTCCGAACTCAGACTGACTCAAATTTTGCCAGATAGTGGGATTTGTTCCAAAAGTTGACGTGTCTTCCAGCCGCGGAAGGCAAAAAGGATGGGAAGATTAATCCACATGGCGAAGCCAAGCAACCGCCAAAACCACTGGCTTGCCAACTCAACTTCAACTTCATCGAGAACCTCAACCGTGCCATCGGGCAACGCGGAGAAGGTGTGGCGATGCACCCACTTCTTATGTGGCCCGCGCAGTTGGCGATCGACAAAGCTATTTGCTGTGGATTGCTCTATGCGTGCCAGCCAACGAATTGGTAATGGCCCCATCCACAGGGTGAAGTCCATTTCGTCCTCATTTGTTAATACTGTAGGAGCCGCATGGATTACTGCCTTGATTGGGAATGGCGTGATGGCTGCCATACTTGCGGACTGCCGATGAAAAGCCACGACTTGGTCTAGGCTGGCTTTGACGCGGAAACGGTGGACGTATTTCATGTTAAGTCACGAAAAGCAGCTTCGGCTGTAGGATACTTGAAGGTGTACCCTGCTTCTTGGAGGCGATGGGGAATGGCGCGTTGCCCGTCTAGTAGAACAGTTGACATTTCACCAAAGGCAATTTTGAGTGCAATGCTTGGCACAGGAAAGAGGGCAGGGCGTCCCATAACTTTACCCAAAGTACTTGAGAACTCCTTGTTGCTCAAGGGTGCTGGCGCGCTTAGGTTATATGCGCCTGTGGCATTCTCTGTTTGAATCAGGAAGCGGATTGCGTTTACTTCGTCATCCATGTGAATCCACGGCCAGTATTGTTTGCCGCTGCCAATTGGGCCACCAGCGAAGAGCTTAAAGGGCAAGACGATTCGGGGCCATGCACCGCCGTCGTTGCTCAAGACAATGCCTGACCGAATGATTGCTCGACGCACGCCAAGATTCTCTGCTGCGGCAGTCGAGGCTTCCCAATCAAAGCATACCTGTGCGAGAAAGTCGGAGCCAGGTGTTGCACCTTCTGTCAACGTTTCGTCACCGTGGGGGCCGTAGTACCCGACACCAGAGGCTTGAATTAGCACTTTGGGTTTGGTCGAGGCGCTGGAAATCGCCTGCATAACTGCTTTGCCTGAATTAACGCGGCTGGCATAGATGCGACGCTTTCGTTCTTCCGTCCAACGTCCATCGGCAATTCCTTCGCCTGCTAGATGGACAATTGCGTCTGCGCCGTCGGCATAATGACCCCAGCCTTCTGATGTGGCGGCATCCCATCGCACCTGTTGGACACCTTTCAGAAGGGAAGCATCGTCTTTTGGGTTGCGGGTGAGAACAATGCTTTCATGACCATCACTGCTTAAGGACTCTGTTAGCGCTTTGCCGATGAGTCCTGTACCACCTGTAATTAGGATACGCATGTGTATAGCCTCTTGCTCTTTATGGTACTGATGTTACTGGTCTTCAGAGTTTCATGTTGTGAAATGGATAGTGCAGTATGTTATACATATCGCGACTTGTCTACTTCATGAGAATACATTCTTGAGCCGAATTTGTCAATGCTTTGTATAGGCTTTATAGTGAATCTTTGCACAATACTTGCAGAATGTATGAATACTTCCTTGACAGACAAGAGTGCAAATGATACTGTTCGCAGAGTTGCTTAGGGCTTATGTAGAACCTAAGACTAGGCTTTCTGAAGTAATGTTCGCCCCATTCTTATTCATTCAACTCACCCGGGGAGCGATTGATGCAGTTGCAGACTCACGCTTGGGAAAGGGCGTTGTTGTTGCGAGCCTATGAAGCAGGTCATGGTACGCAAAGCCACCCACATTCTAGCTTTGCGCCGGAACTGCTACAGCGGGCCTATCTGTATTGTGAAGCGGCAACGGCCTATCATAGTAAGTCTTTTCACTTGGCATCGAAGTTATTGCCCTTGGAAAAGCGGCGCGCCATTCATGCACTTTATGCCTTTTGTCGCGTAACAGACGACTTGGTAGATTGCGGTTCTGGGCAGGAGCAAACGCAACTGACGCAGTGGCGCGAACGAGTCATGTCACACACGCCGCCCAAAGATGACTATGTGGCGGTTGCTTGGACTGATGCACGGATTCGTTATGCGATTCCCATTCGTTATGCGGAGCAGTTGATTGAAGGGGTGGCTCAAGACTTAGTTCCACGACGCTTTGAAACGTTTGATGAACTTGCCACCTATAGCTATGGCGTGGCGTCGACGGTGGGGCTGATGAGTATGCATGTCATTGGCTATTCGTCTCTCGACGCAATCCCCTATGCGATTAAGCTGGGTGTAGCTCTTCAAGTTACAAATATTTTGCGTGACGTAGCTGAAGATCTGCATGCTGGGCGTGTTTATTTGCCAAGCGAAGAGTTAGAGGATTTTAAGATTGACGATGCAGACCTTGCATCTGGCAAATGCAGCGCGCGTTGGCGTGATTTCATGCGTTTTCAGATCGAACGTAATCGCAGACTCTATGCCGAGGCGATGCCTGGCATTGGATTGCTGAATCGTGATGGGCGGTTTGCCATTTGTGCTGCTGCCGAACTGTATCAACGGATTTTGGTGGAGATCGAACGTGCTGATTATGACGTATTCTCGCGTCGCATTAGTGTCTCATCGCTGGGAAAGTTGCGTTTATTGCCAAGCATCTGGTGGAAAAGCAGGCGGGCTACCTTACCCCACTAGGGATTAACTGGTCGAGTCATACTATTATTTCAGTAATGGTTAGAACTTATTCGAGCTACCTTATAAGAATTTTGCAGAGAAGGCCTCTTGGAAAAAGAGGCCTTCTCTGATCTCGGTAGCAGTTGCTCAGTCTCTATTCGAAGGCTGAGATGCCTGTTAGGTCACGGCCAATGATCAGCTTTTGAATTTGACTTGTGCCTTCATAGAGACTGGCGACACGACAATCACGCCAGAGTCGTTCTGGAATGTATTCGTCGGAGTAGCCGTAGCCACCATGCACTTGAATTGCCATATCCGCATTTTGCTTGGCGATTTCGGCGGCGAAGTACTTTGCGATCGAAACTGGAATTGTACTCTTTTGCCCTTGATTTTTTACCCAGCCCGCTTGATAGACGAGGAGGCGGGCAGCTTCTACATTGACCTTCATTTGGGCAAGCATATCTTGCACGAGTTGGAAGCTTGCAATGGGACGGCTAAAGGCAATGCGTTCTTTTGCATAGCGCACGCTGGCGTCCAAGGCTCGTTGGGCCGTGCCAACACAGCCGCTAGCGACGCCGTAACGGCCATTGTCCAGTGCACTCATAGCGATCTTGAATCCTTCGCCAACTTCTCCCAAGCGTGCACTGTCGGGTACACGCACGTTGTCCATGAATAGCTCACCTGTATCACTGGCGTGTAGTCCCAACTTACCTGTCATCTTGCGCGTGGTATAGCCTGGGGTTTTGGTATCGACAAGGAAGGCTACCATGCCTTTGTTCTTGCTGCCCGGTTTGGTTTGTGCAAAGATGATGGCGACATCAGCCCAGGTGCCGTTGCTAATCCAGACTTTTTGCCCGCTCAAAAGCCAATCATCGCCTTCACGCTTGGCTGTGGTGGCAACATTGCCTGCGTCTGAACCTGCATCTGGTTCAGTTAATCCAAAGCAACCGAGCAGTTCTCCACTGCAAAGTTTAGGCAAGTACTGTTGCTTTTGCTCCTCGGTTCCCCATTTGAGGATGGTCAATTCGACCAGTGACATTTGTACAGAGAGCGTTGTACGAACGCTGGAATCTGCATAGCCAACTTCTTCGAAGACAATTGCCTCGGAGATGTAGTCTAAACCCGCACCCCCGTATTCTTCTGGAATTGGCACACCGAGGTAGCCAAGTTCACCCATTTTGTAGAGCAGTTGCCGAGGAAATTCCTTTGCGTGCTCCCAATCGCGCGAGTGGGGCAGGATTTGCGCGCTGGCAAATTTACGCACGGCATCCTGGATCATCTGTTGTTCGCTGTTTAATGAAAAGTCCATTATTATACCTAATTATCCTCTGTTTGTACTTTCGTGTAGACAATTTTTGCAAACTGCTTTGTAGAATACAACACTATCCCACTAACAGTGCGTTTTTAGTTTAAGTGATTCCTGTAGCCGCCATCGTTTGAATTTCATCGTCTGTGTAGCCAAGCCATTCATGAAGAATAGCGGTTGTGTGTTCTCCGAGCAACGGTGGCGGCAAGTGAATTGCAGCGGGCGTACTGCTCATTTTGGGCACCGGGCCTACAAGGGGGATGGCGCCAGTGACTGGGTGGTGAACTGTTTGTACCATATCGCGCGCTTGAACTTGTGGATCTGCAAGCGCAGTTGGAAGATCGTTGACTGGCCCTGTTGGAATACCTGCGGCGTTTAATCGAGTTGTCCAGGCTTTGACTGAGTCACGTAAAAATTCTCGTTTAAGCAAGGGCAGTAGCTCTTCGCGGTGGCGAACGCGCGCTTGATTGGTGATAAAGCGTATATCTTCAGCCCATTCTGGATGGGCTAGCAAAAGACAGAGCTTTTGAAATTGGAGATCATTGCCAACTGCCAACATCAACCATCCGTCGGCAGCTTGCACGGTTTGATAGGGTACGATGGATCCATGCGCATTGCCATAGCGTCGTGGTGCTTGGCCCGAAATCAGATAGGAGCTAGCAACATTCGCTAGCCAACTTACCTGCGTATCTAACAAGGCAATATCAATGGCTTGGCCCATTCCCGTTTGATGACGGTGGTGAAGTGCCGCGAGGATGGCAACCGCAGCGTTGAGACCCGCGGTGATGTCAACAATGGCAACCCCAACTTTATAGGGATGACCTTCGCCTGCTTCGCCCGTGCTCGGCCCAGTGATGCTCATAATGCCACCTTCAGCTTCGATCACGGCATCATAGCCAGGACGGTGTTTATAGGGGCCTGTTTGACCGTAGCCGGTAATCGAGCAGTAGATGATACCTGGATTTAGAGCTCGCAGATCCTCATAGCCTAGACCCAGTGCCGCCATGCCGCCAACCTTGAAGTTTTCGACGACTATATCGGCTTGCCCAATCATCTCACGGGCGATTTCCTGTCCGGTGGGGTGCTTGAGGTTGAGGGTGACACTCTCTTTATTGCGGTTGGCACAGAGGAAATAGGCGCTTTCACCATTGTGGGTGAAGGGTGGGCCCCAGTGACGTGTGTCGTCACCGTGTCCAGGTTGTTCGACCTTAATAATGCGCGCGCCTAGATCGCCCAGGAGCATTGTTGCATAGGGGCCTGCTAATACACGTGATAAATCAACGACGGTAATGCCTTCTAGCGCACCAGACATGGGAGCCAATCTAACCGATACCTAACCAAACAGTCTACTGATTATTGTACCAAAACCATAGAACTGCGAACTATCACCGAGGTGGCAGTCAG
>JBBQIG010000174.1:0-8792 GCA_038324715.1 Anaerolineae bacterium
CTGCACACCGCATGTCGCTGCCTATACAGACCGCAGTCACCATCTCAGTCGAACGAGCATCGTCGATCAACTTATTCAACTGACTCAAAATCAACGTCCGCCCTGTATTGTCAATGCGCAGGCATGGCCCGGACGCATGGCCTAGGAGATGCGAATGCCCCATACAAATACTGCTCTAGAGACTACAACCTCTACGCTCACAGTGGCACAGGTAGTCGTTAAAACACTCTCTGCCGCCGGTGTGCGCTTTGTATTTGGCTTACCCGGCGGTGAGACAATCGAGTTGCTAGAGGAACTCCGCCAACAAGGTATTGAATTTGTCCTGGTACACAATGAAGCATCGGCACTCTTCATGGCCGATGCTTATGCTCGTATTACTGGAACTGTGGGCATCTGTTTAACCACGCTTGGCCCCGGCGCAACCAATGCAACCCTGGGTCTAGCGCATGCCTATCTCGACCGCGCCCCCATTATCCTCATCACTGCGCAAAAACCAGACACCCTCCTGCCTGACTACACGCACCAAGTGCTTGACCTACAAGGCATCTTCCGCCCGATCACCAAAGCAACCATCAAGGTAGGCGCTCATAACGCCGTCACCGCCCTGCGTGACGCCTTGGCATTGGCACTTGCCGACCGACCAGGCCCCATTCATCTTCAATTGAGCAATGAGGATGCAGCCCAATTGGCGACGGATCATACAGCAGAGACAGTTGAAAGTGTGGCTCTGCCCCAGCCCACGGCCATGACCCTTGCCCACGCGAAAGATCTCTTTAGCCGCGCCCGTCGTCCGCTCATCCTCGCCGGTGTAGGTTTAGAACCACAGCGCCCTTACAAATTACTACGCGAATTATCCGAGCAAGCACAAGCGCCAGTCATTGTCACACCCAAAGCAAAGGGAGCGCTACCCGATAATCACCCCCTTGCAGCCGGTGTCATCGGACTGACCCGCACTGATCCCTCGTATGCCATGATTGACGAAGCCGATTGCATCTTGGCGGTGGGTTTTGATGTCGTAGAGCTTGCCAGGCCCTGGGAGAGTGACGTGCCCCTCATCTGGCTAGCGCCCTGGGACAACCAGGATCCTGTCGTTCCCAACGTCGCAAGTTTGGTTGGTGACTTGCACGCATCCTTGTCTCAATTGATTGATGCCGACTATACGCCCGATTCATCCTGGGGCGCAGCTCGCGTCGCCAAGCACCGTCGCCAGCAGAAGACCACGCACCCCACCCCTGCTGCCGGACGCCTCTTGCCCCAGCAAGTGCTAGAGACACTGCGCGCCGCACTGCCACCCGCCACCGCACTGGCAGTGGACGTTGGCTCTCACAAAATCCTTAGTTCACTGGAATGGCCCACCCTCACCCCCAACAGCTTTTTCCTCTCCAATGGCCTTTCCAGCATGGGCTTTGCGCTACCCGCAGCCATCGGTGCATTCCTGGCTGCCCCTGATCGACCTACCCTCTGTCTCACAGGCGATGCAGGGATGGCAATGGTTATTGGCGAACTTGGACTTGTCGCACAACGCCAAATCCCTATTCTTATTGTTATTCTCAACGACGATGCAATTGATCTTATTCGTTCGCAACAGGTGCGTGCAGGCAAGCCAGTCTATGGCACAGAGTTCCGGTCGCCAAACTTTGCACAGATCGCTGCTGCCTATGGATTAACGGGAACCCGTGTCACCACAAGCGAACAACTTGCGGAGGAAGTAAACGCCTTTGTGACGTCACCAGCACCACGCGTCGTAGAGGTCATGCTGGACCCGATCAGCTATCCCACCACACCACGCGCTTAAACGAAACCAAAATCACTCTCAAGTCGAACCTATGGCAGATAATTACAAAGGAATCATTTATGCGTTTAGATGGCAAAGTTGCACTCATCACGGGCGGTGGCACCGGCATCGGTCAAGCCACCGCCCAACTCCTTGCCAACGAAGGGGCACAGGTCGTCGTAACGGGACGTCGTGCCGCCATTCTCGAAGAAGCGTGCGCCGCCATCCGCGCCCCCCGCTCAGTCCGCTCCTATGCCACCGATGTTGCTGACCGTGCCCAGGTGGATGATATGGTTGCATGGATTCGCAACGAATATGGACCTGTAGATATCCTCGTCAACAACGCAGGTGTCAACGTTGTAAAACGGCGCTTAGCCGAAATGGATCCCGCAGATTGGGACAAGATCATGCAGGTCAATGCCACGGGCGCATACAATGTGATCCACGCCGTCCTGCCAGAGATGCGTGCTCGTCGTGACGGGGTAATCATCAACGTTTCGTCTTTGGCAGGTGTGCGCCCTGCCGTCCTGGGGGGTGCTGCCTACAGCGCCTCAAAACATGCCCTCTCAGCACTCACCAGTGTCCTAGCCCAAGAGGAAAAGGACAACGGCATCCGCGCCACCAACCTCTGCCCAGGCGAAGTCAACACCCCTATCCTGGATGCTCGCCCTGTCAAGGTCAGCGATGAACACAAGGCGCAAATTCTTCAGCCTGAAGATGTAGCCGCTGCTGTACTCTTCATCGCGACACTCCCCGCCCGCGCCCACATTCCAGAATTGTTGATCAAGCCAACCACGCAACACTTTGCGTAAAACCAAAAGGGGAATGATCTCATAAACACGAGCCCATTCCCCTTTTGTTATTGCTAACTAGCAGCGCTACAAGACACGCATTGTGGCTCAATTAGTACGTGGCGCAATTAATAAAGCTGTTCGTGGTCTAGCACGTTAAGTAGTGGATCACCCGCAAGATAGCGGCGCAGGTTATCACAAAAGAGCTCTGCCAACTTCGCATTTTCATTATCCGCAGTACTGGCAGAATGAGGACAAATAATCACATTTGGCAAATCCCAAAGCGGACTATTTTCGGGCAGCGGCTCCGTAGCAAACACATCAAGTGCCGCACCGGCAATCTCCCCATTGCGCAACGCCTTAACCAGTGCGAGTTCATCCACAACTACACCGCGCGCAATATTAATCAAGACGGAATTGGACTTCATCAACGCTAATTCTGGAGCACCAATTAAATTTTCAGTGGCATTAGTATGAGGCGTAATCAGAACCACAAAATCAGCTTGCGCCAGTACCTCATGCAGCGCTTGCGGAGGGTACAGGACATCCACCTGTAACTCTGCCAGATTAGCACCCTCAACAGTGCGCTTGATGCCAATCACGCGCATCCCTGCGCTCTTACCCAGCCGTGCCACATGGCTCCCAACCTTGCCCATGCCAATCACAGCCAACGTCTGCCCTGCCAATGTAGTCGTGGAATAGCGCGCCCAATAATGGCGCTCCTTTTCGGCTGCCAAATAAAGAGCCTTCTTCACAAACATCAGCATCGCCATCAAACAAAACTCAGCCAAAGGTGTGCTATGTACACCACTCGAAGTGGTGAAAATAATCTCGCTCCCCAACAAACCAATCCGTTTCACCATCTGCCCAATCCCAGCGCTGCTCGCTTGCACCCACTTCAACCGCGGGGCCAATTCGCGCATCCGCATCAGATTCGTGTGGTCAAAATCATAGAAAATATCAGCCTGTGCCAACAAAGCACGCCAGCGTGCCTCATCCTCCGTCGTACGTTGATTAGGGGCCGTGTGGTCATTCTTATAGCGTGGCTTTCCCAGCAATTCAGGCGCATACAGTACACGCAATCGGGAATCGACCTGAGCAATCTGCTCCACATATTCTGGCTCCAGGTACGACGCAATAAGGACGTTTAGCACGTCGGATGACATTGGTTTTCCACTCATAGTCTAATCTTCTTTATGGTGCTGGATTTTATGGTGCTGGATACAGTTGATTACCTACATTGGCGGGGGCAATAAATGGACTGAGCCAGGTGAAAAGGCAGGGGCTGGACGACCATCATCTCTTTTGCATCCACGTTACATTTGGATGCGGCGCAACACCAAATCGTCAAACCGTACAGTGACAGGAGCCTCAAAATCTTCGGACGAGAAAAGAATCAACCCGATTCCCGGGGTATCGCCAGTCCGCACATACTCACCACGCGTTACCTCAACGCCATTGATCAAAATAATATACTCATCCCCAAGCATTGTTGCAGCAAGCTCATTGATTTCCCCAGCAGGGCGCACTGCCGCATTGCTCTGCCAATCGACCAATACTTGATACTGCCCACCCGTAAATCTTTGGATACTGTAACGCCCCTCATCGTCCAAGAACAGGTGAATTTCATCATCCGCATCTGACGTGTAAAAGATCAGTCCATAGACAAACTGGTTTCCAGCAAGAACACTCGCACTCACAGTCACACTGTAATCAGAAGTCCACTCATGCGAGCGAAAGACGCCAGCAACCCCACCCGCCTGCTTGATCGTCATTTCATACCCACCGGCATCGTATCCATACGCAACAAAATCATCGTTTACTGTAGGCCATCCACTGTTCGACTCCGAGAAGTCATCCTGAAGAACAAAAACGGAATGGTAGTTATCAGTCACAAGCGGCATGAACGTTCTGCAATCCTGCTTGCAACGTTCATCTGCGCCTTGTGCTAGTGCAAAACCTCCAGAACCTTGCGAACCAATTGCAAATACAATTAAACCAACAAGTATAGCTCGATAAATCTTCATGCTTCTCCACTTTCATTAGCGTTTCGTCATCTTCAGACAAAACGTTGGCATTTTCATCTGGAATCCTCTACTTGGGAAATATGGCTTGCACCGTTTACAGGTGCGCGTCGAGCCATTTGGGAGCATTAATTCTCTCAGAAAGTCTTCATTGAATCGGCAATGAATGCAATCCAATCGCGAATTTCGTCCCACTCTTGACAGTCCAGGACACACTGGTTATACTCTACACCAATAAGTGCAAATTATAGTGCCAATAACGTCGCACCGGAGGAGTACGCCGTACACCTGCCAGAGAGATAGTGCCTAGGCTGCAAGCACTATTCAGGCCGTATCGTGCAGAAGGTCGCCGGGAAGTTGGTGTTGTGATCCCACAGGCATAACTTGCCTCGGTAAATGTGGGTTAGCTTCATCCGGGTCCGCCCGTTACCGCGTAGAGAGAGATGCAGCCGCAAGGCGCGTCTAATCAAGGTGGTACCGCGGAGCCGCTTCGTCCTTGAGACAGGCGGCTTTTTTGCTGTCCGCCGTTCATTCGTGACTGGCATAAACTCGCAACGAAACATTGAACCAAATTGATCCGAAAAGACTGAAAACAAACAAAGCAAACTTGAATCGTTCAAAAATGAGGAACTTTACCCTATGAGTGATACTACCGTTGCGCCTCTCATGCCCAAAGCTTATGAAGCCCAAGCTGTGGAAGAAGAACTCTACGCCTGGTGGGAAAACAATGGCTATTTCAAGCCAGAAAAGCAAGAGGAATTAGGTCAGGTCGATCCAACGAAGAAATCATTTGTCATCTCCATGCCGCCACCCAACGTCACGGGCGCGCTGCATTTGGGTCATGCCATTACCAACTCGGTCGAGGATCTGCTCACCCGCTATCATCGCATGGTAGGTCATCCCTCGCTCTGGGTGCCTGGCACCGATCACGCGGGCATTGCCACCCAAAATGTGGTCGAGCGTGCCCTAGAGCGTCAGGGTCGCACCCGCAAGGAAATGGGGCGCGAAGCCTTTATCAGCGAAGTGTGGGATTGGAAAGACGAATATCTCGGTCGTATTACAGCCCAACAAAAGCGCATGGGCAACTCTTGTGACTGGTCGCGCGAACGATTCACCCTTGACGATGGCTTGAGCAACGCCGTGATCGAGACCTTCATAAACCTCTACAACGAAGGACTGATCTACCGCGCCAACTATCTAGTCAACTGGTGTCCACGTTGCACCAGCGCCATCAGCGACCTCGAAGTGGAATACGAAGAAGTGTTAGGCAAATTCTACACCTTCCGTTACACGATCAAAGAAGGCGGCTTTGTGGAAGTGAGCACCACGCGCCCCGAAACAATCTTGGGGGATAGCGCAGTAGCAGTCCACCCAGACGATGAACGTTACCAACATCTCATCGGCAAGACTGCGTTGGTGCCCATTCTCAACCGAGAAATTGCCATCATCGGCGATGCCTATGTTGACCCAGCCTTTGGCACGGGCGCGCTCAAGGTGACACCAGGGCATGACCCCAATGATTACGAGATTGGCAAACGCCACAATTTGCCCATGATCAACATCATGAACCGCGATGCGACGCTCAATGCCGAGGCAGGCCCCTATGCTCACCTGGACCGCTTTGATGCGCGCGCCAAGCTCTGGGCAGATATGGAAGCGGCTGGACTGGTTGTGCGCGTGGAAGAACGCGTGCACCAAGTCGGTCACTGTCAACGCTGCCATACCATCGTGGAGCCACTGCTCAGTGAACAATGGTGGGTCAAGACCCAGCCATTGGCTGAACCAGCCATCGAGGCAGTGCGCAGTGGCGAAATCCAAATCATCCCCCAACGCTTTGAGCGTGTCTACTATAATTGGATGGAGAACATTCGCGACTGGTGTATCAGCCGCCAGCTTTGGTGGGGACACCGCATTCCCATTTGGTATGGTCCCGATGGCAAGACATTCGCAGCCCACAATAGCAACGAAGCGCAAGATCAAGCCACCGCTCACTATGGCAAAGCAGTCAATCTAGAACAAGACCCAGACGTGTTAGACACCTGGTTCAGTAGCGGACTTTGGCCCTTTAGCACCTTGGGTTGGCCCGAACAGACTGAGGATTTGGCAAAGTATTATCCAACCACGGTCTTGGAAACTGGCTATGACATTATCTTTTTCTGGGTTGCGCGCATGATCATGCTCGGCCTCAAATGTACAGGCGAAGTGCCTTTCCGCTACGTCTACCTACATGGACTGGTGCGCGATGAACAAGGGCGCAAGATGAGCAAGAGTCTGGGCAATGCGCTTGACCCGCTGGATCTAATCGCCGAGTATGGTTCAGATGCACTGCGCTTTAGCTTGCTCACAGGCGGCACCCCTGGCAATGACATGAAACTAAGCATCCAGCGCATTGAAGGCAATCGCAACTTTGCCAACAAAATCTGGAATGCCGCGCGCTTTGTGATTATGAACCTACAAACACGTGAACTGGTGCTGGCAGAGGACGCAGACCGCTTCAACATTAGCTATCAACTGCCTGCGCCAGATGAACTCTCACTCCCGGATCGGTGGATTCTTAGTCGCTTCCAGACCGTGCAAAATGAAAGCACGCGCCTGATTGAAACCTGGCAACTTGGTGAGGCCGGTCGCCAGCTTTATGAATTCCTGTGGAATGAATATTGCGACTGGTACATCGAAGCAGCCAAAGTGCGACTCTATGAGGGCACGCCCGCTGAAGCCGCGGCAACTTGCCAAGTTTTGGCCTATGTGTTGGAGAACAGCCTGCGCTTGCTCCATCCCTATATGCCCTATGTCACCGAAACCATCTGGCAGAATCTGCCCGATCTACAGGTCGATGGTCGTGCACTCATCATCAGCCGTTGGCCCCATGCAAATACTTTGGATGATCCCCAGGCTGACGAAGCCTTCGAGAGAATCCAAGAAGTTGTGCGCGCCATACGTAACGTGCGCAGTGAATATGCTGTGGAGCCAGGCCGGCGCATTGCAGCCAGCTTTAGCGCAGGGGAACATTTCAACTTGATCGAAGGCGAGTTGCCCTTGCTGGCAAGTCTTACTCGTCTCGATCTAACTCAAGTTACCATTGCCCCCGATCTAGGGCCCCCCGACAAATCAGTGACCCTTGCCACGGCTGGCATCACCATCTATCTGCCGTTGGCAGGACTCGTGGACTTAGAAGCCGAACGCATTCGACTTCAAAAGGAAATCGACAACATCGTCAAGCAATTGAACCGTATTGAGGGCCTGCTTGGCAACCCAGGCTTCGTCGCAAAAGCCCCACCCGAGGTAATTGACCGCGAACAAGCGAAGCAGGAAGAGTTACGCACCCGCCACCAACAATTGCTCGAACGCCTGACCACGCTCTAAGAATTGGTTGGACGCGGCGACAGTGTTAGCAGTAAACACTGTCGCCGCGTCCAACCAATAGTGAAAACAGGCGTGCTAAAACTTTGTGAAATGCGATACAAACATTACAATATCTTCGTATAATTTGTGTTACAATCAAAGCCATAGCTCACCCCATTCCCCTTCCAATAAAAGGGCGAATGGATGACTTGCGGAATTTGTGATTATTTTGACAAGCAAAGCGCGTGTGCTATAGTATAAAACTGATTGGAACCATCACCACACAGGTAAACGGGATGTATTCCCCTCGGTTTTACTACTTTGGCATACTGGATCGACGCCCAAAAATCGGTTAAGCTTTGCATGGTTGGTACAGTGGCAAGTATCTTAAATTGATGCTTACCAAGAAACTATCGGCGCTTGATCCTTGGCAGAAGGAGACATCATTTAGATGGCAAAGATTTCCGAACTTACCGGCGCAGAGCGGGAAAGCCGGATAGCTGAATTAAAAGCAAAGATGAAAGAGTCGGCAGCCAGAGTTCAAGCAGCACATGCTGATGGCGAGGCTCCCACCCGATCGGCGGCTGCGGTTGCAGTTGCCGAGGCTCCCGCAATTGAAGAAGCCCCGATCAAAGAAGTTACCATTGCTCCAGATGAAGGGGCACTCTCTAAACCTACAGCTCTTAGCAATGGCACAGCTGCAGCGAAGCCAGCAGCAGCACCCAAGGCTGCCCCCAAGCCAAAAGCTGACGATGTAGAACCGGTTCCGGTACTCACGCCCAAAGAGATGAACCGCCGCGAGTTCCTTACCTATGCGTGGGGTGCATCGTTGGGTCTCTTGGGACTAGAAGCCGGAGTTGC
>JBBQIG010000175.1:0-8784 GCA_038324715.1 Anaerolineae bacterium
GTCACAGGCAATATCAATTTCGTTGCCCACTGCCTCGCGAATGGCGGCAAAGCGTTCTACAACATAATTGACGTAGCCTGGTGTTTCGATGATGCGCGCGGGGCGAGGGCCAGCAGGGCCAGTTTTGAGCGCGATAAAGCCTTTTGCCACTGCATCCTTTGCATTTTGCACGGCTTGCTCGATGGTGCCGCCGCCAATACCCTTGTAGACCTTGATACGGTCGCGGGTAGGCCCACCCAGCATTTTATAGACAGGGAGTCCTGCGGCTTTGCCTGCAATGTCCCACATGGCGTGGTCAATTCCAGAGAGCGCGCTGGTGAGGATGGGGCCACCGCGATAGAAGGCATGTTTGTACATGGCTTGCCAATGGTGAACGACGCGTGTGGGGTCTTGGCCGATCAGGTACGATTCTAGTTCCTTGATGGCGGTGGCGACTGTTTGGGCGCGGCCTTCCAGAATCGGTTCACCCAGACCAACAATACCTTCATCGGTGTGGATTTTGAGAAAGAGCCAACGTGGCTTGACCAAGAAGGTCTCTAATCGTGTAATTTTCACAGCACTATCTACTTTCTATGGGCCATCTTTGGGGAGCGAAAAATAATGTGCCACTATAGTTTACCTATAGCGGGATAAATCATCAAACCAATTTGGTTGGAATGTACCTGTAGAAAAGCCATACAGGAAACAGAACAGCGCGAACAAGAACAGATTCGCAACGTACATTACCAGTCGATGGCTGCGCCGTCGTCTGGGTGAAAGGTTTCTGCATTGCGCCAGTCGTGACCAATCTTTTCTTGGATGGCTTCTTCGTCAAGTTCAATGCCAAGACCTGGACCCGTCGGCAATTCGAGATAGCCATCGTTAAAGATGAATGGATTCTTGAGGTAGCCTGCGCCAAAGGTTCTATGTTCTTGGGCAAGGAAATTGGGTATGCATGCATCCAACTGAAGCCCTGCCGCCAACGAAATTGGGCCGAGGGGGCAGTGGGGCGCAATGGCTGCGTAGCTGGCTTCTGCCATACCTGCAATCAGCCGCGCCTCGAAGATGCCGCCCACGTGCGAGATATCGGGTTGCAGAATGGAGGCTGCACCCTTGTCGAGAATTTCACGGAAGCCCCACTTGGTGAAGATGCGTTCGCCTGTGGCGATGGGCAGATGGGTTTTGCGCGCAATTTCGGCCATGCCGTCTACATCTTGACACTGGATGGGTTCTTCAATGAACATGGGTTGATAGGGTTCCAGCGCCTTGATCAAGAGCATGGCAGTCTGTGGACTGATGGCCCCATGAAAGTCGATGGAAATGTCAATGTCGTTGCCCGCGGCTTCACGAATGGCGGCAAAGCGGTCAACCACGCGGTTGACGAAGCCTGGTGTTTCAATGATGCGCGCAGGACGGTGGGGAATTCCTCCTTGATCTGGCAATGTTTTGCCTGCACGTAGCTGTTCAGAGTATTCCACCGAGCCGACTGCGCTGGCACTTGATACGCCTGTTTTGAGGGCCTTGAAGCCCTGGGCAACCAACTGCTTGGCGTTTGCCACGGCTTCTTCCACGGTGGCACCGCGACATGCGGCATAGACTTTGATGCGGTCGCGAGTGGGGCCGCCCAGCATTTTATAGATGGGCAGCCCTGCGGCTTTGCCCGCCAAGTCCCACAATGCATGTTCAACACCAGAGAGTGCGCTGGTGAGCACGGGGCCGCCGCGATAGAAAGCATGTTTATACATGGCTTGCCAGTGGTGAACCACACGCGTTGGGTCTTTGCCAATTAGATAGGGTTCTAGCTCGGCTACTGCGGTGGCAACGGTTAGGGCGCGACCCTCCACAACGGGTTCACCTAATCCCACTAATCCTTCGTCCGTGTGGATTTTGAGGAAGAGCCAACGGGGTTTGACTAGAAAGGTCTCCAACTTTGTAATCTTCA
The DNA here is from genome assembly GCA_038324715.1 of Anaerolineae bacterium. Lineage (GTDB taxonomy): Bacteria > Chloroflexota > Anaerolineae > Caldilineales > Caldilineaceae > QEUY01. Next base: position 1,922 of record JBBQIG010000175.1, read on the forward strand.
CAGTCCTGTCTACTTTCTAGGGGCTGTTTTGGGGAATGCAATCGGGAATTCTTTTATAGTTTACTCACGACAGGATAAATCATCAAACCAATTTGGTTGAAGAGTTGTTATATTGGTACTTGCAATGGGGGTGCTGGTTCTATGTGGTTCTATATCCTGCTGCTCTATCCTTATCTGTTGCAGCAACTCTTGAGGCTGGTCACACTCTTGTTATCCTGTGGAAATCTGAGAGATTTGATAACAATGCAGATTTGATTTTCACAGGGGGCGAGAAGGCGAACCGCTTGAGCCATTCAAATCTCTCTTTGCGAGATTTCGCCAAAGCACCGCACTCGAACTATGAGAACTAGCGTTTGAAAGGAGCAGACAAGATGGCGACAAATACCAAAGCAACAACGCCACCGATGAAACAGAGCGATGAGGCGACACAAGAGCAGTTGCAATTTGCTCGCGCACAGGGGGAAGCCTTGGAGCGTGCCCTGAAGTATATGGTGGAAGAAGAGGCTGATGATGGCAAGGAGACCGCCGCGGGTGACTATAAGGTTGGTTATGCCGTGGAGGCTGCAGAAGGAATGTACATGCTGCGCGGCGGCGAACTGGTGTGGGAAGAGCCAAAGGATGAGAACGTACACCTTGAGGTGTCGGTGCGCGATGGTGCGGACGGGCGCTTTGTCCCGGCGCTTACTGTCCATGTCACGCTTATCGATGCGAGTGGAAAGGAGATCGGTACGCACCAGCAGCCGTTCATCTGGCACCCCTGGCTCTATCACTATGGGCGCAACTGGCAAGTTCCTGGCAGCGGCGACTATACGTTGCGCGTGCGTATTGAACCAGCCGAGTTCCACCGTCATGACAAAGAAAATGGTAAACGTTATGCCAAAGAGGTAGAGGTGGAATTCACCGGAGTGAAGATCAAGACTGGCAAAAAGTAGCCGTCACTCTGTTTCGCGTTGAGGGTGGGGTGCATCGCTGAAAGTTTCTCACGAATCACCCCATCTATGCCACAATTCTCCTTTGCACATTTTCAAGTAGCAAGTCATTCTTCAACTTAAGGACTCCTGGTACTGACGTTAAGAGATTGACGCCAGGGAGTGTGCGTGTTATAAATTCAGGCAGAGATAAACCCACCTATTCCGAAAATGCCCTGGTTGCCAACTAAATTGCATGACCGTGATCATGCTCAAACATAGAGAGAAGATAGGAGTCCGATATGCAATTCGCCGAACTTCAACGTGCTTTTGCGACTGTTGTGGCGATTCCCATTACGCCCTTTACCGCGGATGGGAACGCCGACTTTGAGACCTATGCGCGCCTGTTGGAGCGCATGGTCGATAGTGGGATTACGGTGGTTACCCCCAATGGCAATACAAGCGAATTCTATTCGCTGACTGCCGAGGAGCAACGACAAGAGGTGGCGATTACTACTGAAGCCATTCGGGGGCAGGCCTATGTGTTGGCGGGGGTTGGCTATGATGCAGTGACTGCCGCAGAGATGGCGCGTTATGCTGCCAGCAAGGGTGCCCACGCGGTGATGGTACACCAGCCTGTGCATCCTTTTAAGTCGGATGAGGGGTGGATTGCCTATCATAAGATGATTGCTGATGCTGTGCCTGAACTGGCAATTGTGCCTTACTTGCGCGATGCGACCATCCGTCCGGCTGCTTTGTCGCAACTCGCCGATCTCTGTCCTAATTTTGTGGCGATTAAGTATGCTGTGACCAATCCGCTGCAATTTGCGGCTACGGTGCAGACGGTGGGGCTGGATCGATTGACCTGGATTTGTGGCGTTGCCGAGTCGTGGGCACCTTTCTTTTGGCCTGGCGGTGCTACGGGCTTTACGTCGGGTCTGGTCAACTTGACCACAGATTTCTCGTTGGGGATGCTGGTTACGCTGGAGGCAGGGGACTATGCTCAAGCGATGTCGCTTTGGAACACGGTGCGTCCCTTTGAAGAATTGCGCGCTCGTCACAACAATGGCAACAACGTCTCTGTGGTGAAAGAGGCGATGGCGCAAATGGGGCTATGCCAAGCTACTGTGCGCCCGCCCATCAGTGAGTTGACGCAGCCAGAGAAGGGCGAAGTGGGTCAGATTTTGGTGCAGCTAGGGTTGTCAGAAAAGGTAACTGCATAGTTGTTGCTCTAATTCGACTGCTTGAGAGAGAAGTCGTTGTGATGATGGTGAGGGTGAAGATTAAAAGGAGTCGCGTTCTTCGGAACACGACTCCTTTTTGCTTATGTGTTTTGGTTAGGCGGTTGGTGCTGTCGGTTGATCTGGCGCTGGTGGCGTGCCCTATTTGTCAGCTTGGGATGGAGGAGCTTGCGTTCCTGGCTCTTGCGAAAAGATGAGAGCGCTGTATGGTCCGATGTTGACAGTTGCATTGGCAGGCAAGCCATCATAATCTCCCTTTTTGGCGGTAACATCGCTGCTCTTATAGCCAGAGAAGTCTGGGCTGTAAACTTGAGCATCGCTGTTGAACCGCAACTTCCACAGTCCCTCCGCTGGGAAGCCAAGTTGATAATTCTCTTTGGGCTGGTTGGTGAAGTTAGTCACAACAAAGGTGTCGTTGCCAGCCCCACCTTTCTCCCAGCGTCGGAAAGCAATCACGTTTTGAGCGTCGTTGAGATGGCTGATTTGGATATATTGGCCCGTTAAGCCCAGGCTGAAGCCCTCGATGTTTAGGCGCAGATGAACCAGGTCGCGATAGAGACGCAGAATGCCCCGGAACTCTTTGCTGAAGTCCCAATCTAGGGGTACATCATCGCGGAACCATTCCCCCTGCAAAAATTCCTGCCCTTGAAAGAGCATGGGAACCCCTGGTGCTGTGAAGACAAGTGCTGCCGCAAGTGTGGATCGTTTTTGTGCAAAGAAATTGGTGGCATCGTCTGGGCTGATCTCTTGAGGGACACGCGCTTTGCCATTGGCAACTTCGTCGTGCGACTCGCTGTAGATGACGCGGTGGAAGGCTGCATCGTTATAGCGCCGCGAGAGCGCGTCGGCAATGGCATGCATAGAACGGTGGGCGTCATCCGAGGCAATTACCGAAGCGCGGATGGGATGAACAAAGGCGGCATCCCACTGCGCATTAAAGCCCGCACCCCCTTCGCTTATTTCTTTAGTTAGCCATTCATTGCTTTGAAGATCCTCGGCAATCAAAATTCTTTCGGGATATTTCGCTGCCACATCGCCATTAATCCATTGAAGCAATGTCCAGCCTTCCACGATATCCTGCGCGCCAGGGCCATCGACGGTGCGGATGTAGGCAGTGCCGTCATAGCGCAACCCGTCTACATGATACTCGTCAAGCCACATCATGGCATTATCGTGAATAAAGCGACGTACTTCGTCGCGTCCATAATCGGGGCGTGACTGACCCCAAGGCGTTGCGCCTCTCCAATCCTGATAGAAGTAGATGCCACCGCCATCATTTTCATACCAGCCATCAAAGCGCCAGAGGTCGAGGTCACCAGGGCCAAAATGGTTATAGACTACATCTAGGATGACAGCTATGTTTTGTTTGTGTAATTCCTTGATGAAATTCTTGAAGGCATCTGGTCCACCGTAATCACTTTCCACTGCGAAGATGTGCGCAGGGTTATAGCCCCAAGAGCGGTTGCCAGGAAACTCTGCAACGGGCATAATCTGGACTGCGTTAACACCAAGGCGTTTGAGATGGTCTACGCGCTCGAGGGCCTTCTCAAAGGTGCCTACCGCTTCATCGGAATCCTCGTTAAATGAGCCAATGTGCATTTCATAGATGATTAGTTTGTTCCATGCCTCAATGTGGAAATTGTCCCCTTCCCATTCAAAAGAGTTGGGAGCATAAATGATGCCATTGCCGATAGAGTTTGTAACCGCACGAGCATAGGGGTCAATGCGCGTGACTTCTCCATTGGCGGTTTGCAGCCAGAAACGATAGCCTTGCCCTACTTTTGCCTCTGGCACATTGCCAACCCAATAGCCATTTCCTTCGGATTGCAGGGGATTTTGGCGCGCATTCCACCGATTGAATTCTCCAATGACAGACACTTCTTCGGCATGTGGTGCCCAGACACGAAAAGCGACACCGCCTTCGTGGATGATGGCACCCATACCTTCTACTTTTAGTTCGGCTTGTTGTGGTGCGTCCTTTGTACCATTGCTCATAGAATCAACTTCTCCTTCGTCGGACAATTTCGTCGGACAATTTATCGAATAAAACAGCGGGCGAAGCTATTGCAAGCAAACTTCAGCCTTTGTAGTTGAATGTGTAGTTGCAGTGGAATCATCTTTATGGCTGATGTTACGCAGCCGCATGTTTCCAGGTCGCATGATCCCAGATCATTAGAGATGATTTGTCTACAACGGCGTAACATAAATTTGTTGCTTCCCGCAGCACACCGAGTTGGACCCATAATCTGACACACGCGTGCAATCAATTTATGGGCAATAGGTGCACCGCGCGCCGATGTTGTGACTGCTACTCGGTCAATAACGGTAAGATTATACCACGGGAGCAGCTAGTTGATGGGACAAGTTGGGAATGCTATTCTTTAGGCCTTTGTAATTCCTGCTGAACGTTTTTAGGGATGTTTGGGTGTTGACCTGCTTTAAGAGGGGCTGTAGTCGGATAAATAGTATGTGATATGGCGCGATTTAACATGAGATGCACACGCGCTGATGACACCGCCACAAGGAAAATGCTGGCGATGTCATCTTTAGTGATCTATATCTGTTGCTGAGAGTCGCAAGTTCTTTGGAATTTCTAGGATCGAATTATGCGACTGCGCCGATTCCTAGAATGACAAAGATAAATAGCAAAACAGCAATGATTATGAAGATGCCAAATAAAACTTTGGCAATTGTTGCTGCTCCACGTGCAACCCCTGAAAAGCCGAGAGCACCGGCGATTACTGCAACCACGAGCGCAATCACTGCCCACCATAATAGATCCATCAGATTCCCCCTGTTCGTTTGTTGGTGTTCGTTTATTGGCTAATTTGAAACTTGTTAGGTCAAACGCCATCATAAATCAATCTAGTTGAATCTAATCTAGCGTTCAGTTGCCGGAAACGCCATCTACAACCTTACACATAGCGTATACAAGTTTGGGTATAGGGATGGGTCTATATCTTGGAAGAGAAGATATGTTCGATCGACAACGAGCAATGAAAACGAGCAATGCAAAGGGGGAGACAAGGGAGAAAAGATCAGAGGTTGAGTCTGCTCAACCTCTTGAGTGAAATGTTCTGTGTGAAATGGCAGGCAGTATGGGTAATACTCTTTTAGTGCGCATGGCTTGCAACCAGCACAATACCCTGTGCGGCAAAGTTTGCAATCTCATCCGGCGTATATCCAGCCTCTATCAGAATTTCGTGTGTGGATTCACCCAGGATGGGCGCACCGCGTCGCAGGGAGGTGGGTGTCTCGGAGAATTTGACGGGCGAGCCGACGGTCTTTATCTTGCCAAGGCGGCTATGCTCCACTTCCACAATCATCTCGCGTGCAATAGTCTGAGGGTCGGTGTGCATCTCACCAATGGAGAGTACGGGACCTGCGGGTAAACCAATGGCGTCGAAACGCTCCATCCACTCGGCTGTAGTATGTTGGCGAAAGTAGGGGGTGAGTAAGGAGACGAGTGCTGGCAGATTGGTCAAGCGACCGGCATTGTTGACAAAGCGCGGGTCTTCACCCAGGGCAGTGGCGTTTAGCTCCTTGATCAACTTCTCCCAGTTCGACTGGTTGGCAGCACCCACGGTAATCCAACTATCTTGGGTTTGAAAAGCTTGGTAGGGAGCCATGAGGGGATGGGCTGACCCTAAGGAGCCGGGGGAGATGCCCGTGGCAAGACAAATGGCGGATTGCCAAAAGGTGTGGGTGATTCCTGCCTCAAAGAGCGAGGTGTCTACTTGCTGACCTTGACCAGTACGCAGCCGGTGGACAGTTGCGGCTAGCACGCCCATTGCTCCCAGGATGCCAGCCGTGATGTCGGTCATGGGCGCGCCGACTTTGACGGGCGCGGGAGGTGCTTGGCCTTCAATGGGCATTTCCCCTGTAATGCTCATTAGCCCGCTCATGCCTTGTGCAATCAGGTCAAAGCCGCCGCGTTCGGCATAGGGGCCTGTTAAACCAAAACCAGAGAGCGAGCAGTAAATGAGACCGGGGTTCTCCTGCCGCAAGCTCTCATAGCCAAGACCGTATGCCTCCATTGCCCCTTTGCGGAAGTTTTCCACCACGATATCTGCGCCAAGAATGAGGCGACGCAACACGGCGCGTCCCTCTGTGCTTCTCAAGTCCAGGGCAATGCCGCGCTTGTTGCGGTTCATCATCATGAATGCTGCCGATTCGCCATCAATTGTCGGTGGGACTGTGCGCCGTGTGTCATCGCCACCGGGCAAGCGCTCCACCTTGATCACATCAGCACCCATGTCCGCCAACATCATGCCACAGGTTGGGCCTGCCATGATGTGTGTGATCTCGATAACCTTGATCCCCTGTAATGGGCCGTTGTTTTGCGTTCTGGTCTGTTCGCCTGCTATCTCCTCAACTGACATACTCATCGCCCCTTGAAGCTCGGTTTGCGCTTTTCTACAAAGGCTTGATAGCCCTCGCGATAATCTTCATAGATTGCACTGGCAAAGCCCTCGTTACGTTCTTCGTCTGTCAAGGGGGTTGGATCGAGCAGACGACGGGCAAACTTCCGATGCAGCCGGTTGGAATGGGGCGCGCCTTCGGCAATGCGTCGAGCGGCTGCATAGGTTTCTTCGACCACCTGATCATCGGGGACGACGCGCGTCACCAGCCTTTTTTCTTTGGCTTCCTGTGCCCCAAAGACGCGTCCTTCTAAGAGGATCTCCAGTGCCGTGGCACGCCCAACCAGGTCAAT
>JBBQIG010000176.1:0-8765 GCA_038324715.1 Anaerolineae bacterium
CGGTTTGACTTTGGCTATCGACAATGGCACAGATATCCGTCAGTAAGTTCGGCAGATGCGCTTCGGCCCTTTTCCGCCCCCGCGCACTGAAGTTATCCACGCAGCGCACGCCGCTGGTCAGTTCGTATGTCCCTTTGTGGATAGTGCGCCGATTCCAGCCCAACACGCACTCGGCATAGACCTGACCACCCTTGCCTAGCGATTGCACAATCCGTGCCATAAATATGCGTCGGTCACTGCCTTTGAGTGCCTTTGCTGTCTAAATATATGTTGTGATTATCTCAGGTGTCATTTCGATCATGCACAGTATCTTATCACATCCCTGACTGGATCATTTATTCCCGTAATTCGCCTTATTCCTCTGGCAAAACCATTTAGGACTGCATGTCAGGCAAACTTAGCGAGTGTACATCGTTCCCTTTACATAGTCCGCTTCATCCGATGCCAAGAAGGCAAGCACTCGCCCCACACCTTCAGGGTCACCCAACTGCATCTTCGCCTCACTCACCGCATTGTCCACAGACTTACCGTGCCGGCGCGCTTCTTCTTCCACCACGCCCAGTTTCAATTCCGTATTGATGCCACCAGGGCAGAGTACATTCACGCGAATCTTACGGTTGCCAATGTGGCGCGGCAGGGTCATCCCATAGCCATTCACGCCCCCCTTGCTCGCGCCATAAGCCAACGAGCCACTCGCACCTGTCACCCCGGCTGGCGATCCTACAATAATGATCGTTCCGCCACCCCCACGCGCATCAAAGAGTGGCATGGCATACTTGGTGCAGAGAAACACGCCTTTCAGGTTTACATCGATAACTTCCTCAAAAACCTCCACGCTCAATTCATCTGGCGGCAGATAAGCTCCCTTCAAAATACCTGCGGCACAAATCAAAACATCCAGCCGCCCATAGAGCGATTGCACCTCGCTCATCACTTGTGCAACTGCTTCTGGGGAGCGCACGTCCACCGAGAAAAAGCGCGCAGAGTATCCTTCTGCACACAATGCTGCCGCTGCCGCCTCACCTGTGGTGGGGTTCCAATCGACAATCACCACATCACCGCCACGCGCAGCACAAAGCCGCGCGGCTGCTCCACCAATGCCTTGAGCACCACCCGTTACCAAAATAACCTTGCCGGTGAGATCACCGAGATTTGCTACTTGCGACATGAGTACCTTTAGATCTGTTTGATAGAAGTTGTTGCGAGCTTTACCATTCAAACTCACCAGATGTAACTTCGGTGTAGCTTCTGCGAAATCACACGTACATCACCCTGGAATTTCGCCACGTTTAGCGCAGGGCGTGCGGCTCGTCTTGCCAAACAATGCCCACCTTTGTCGCCGCCGCCAAGAGTGCCTCGGTCGCCTCTGGAATCAGATTGTCGGGCAGATGCTCCACAATCACATAGCCTTCGGGGCGTACCTGCTCAAACCGTTTGAGCATATGTCCCAAATCCATATGACCCCGCCCCATCACCACTTCGCTGATGTGTACGACATGGCGGTCTTCAATGTTCATATCTTTGGCATGGACAGCCCAGTTCAACTCCCCCAGCGTGTCGAAGAGATCATCCAACACCCGCTGCGAGTGATAGGCATCCTGCACGCACGAAACAAAGTTCACCGGGTCACAATTGAATTTCAAGGCAGGTGATCCCACCCAGTCAATCACCTCGCGCACTTTTGCCGCACTGTCCAGGGGCGAAACGGTATGCCCTTCCACGACAATCGTCACACCCTCCGCCTCGGCAATTCTGGAAATCTGGCGCAGACTATCCACCAGCCGGTCAATTGTCTCCACGCTGTGATTCTGCGGGTGCGGCCACCAGTGTCCACCAGGGTTGATAGAACCAGGACGCACATAGACATTGTCCGCTTGCAACCGCGCGCATACCTGAATCAATCTACGAAAGGTGGCAACACCTTGCTGGCGCACAGCTTTATCAGGATTAACCATAGACTCATAGCGTCCATTCACCTGGGCAATTCCTACACCATTGCGCCAAATGGTCTCACGCAGTCGATCAAGTTCATCGTCGCTAAACGAGGCCGGATCACTGAAAAAGCAGGTACAGCCGACAAACCCAGCCGCGCGCATCCGTTGGAGAGCAGCGTCGTCCACTTGGCGCAAATCCGCGGGCATTAGCCCCGTGGTTGCTAATCGCATAACTTCTCATTTCTATTGGGAAAGGGAGCGAGTAAGAGAAAAAACAAAAGATTGTGCCAAGCCTTAAAGCACAATCTATAGACTACAATCACACCGCATAGGTTGTCCAACTACCGAGGCAGCCGTGACCGCGGCGCACATGCAGCAACCGTTGAATTGGCTGGGCAATATAGCCAGAGATCGAGTGCATCCCACGATCACCGTGGCGGCAAATGCCCGCAGGATCGCCTTGATGATCTGCCAGCAGCCGCTGCAAGCTTGCCACCGTCACCGTACCCCACTCAGCCCGCACCAATTCACGCATACGGTCAAAACGAGGGCAAGAATCTGCCAGCGAATTCGTCTCATGGCAAGCAAATTGCGACGTTACATAGTGGTTGGCGTGGATCGTCCAATCGGGGTGGTCATCGTGAAACTGAGCAATCCCTTCTGGACGCACTTCAACATCGCGCACGTTCCCTTCGACATCCGCAATCAGTGCATTGGCGGCAGAACAGGTGCGGTGGGCAGCCAAAAGCGCCACACACTCATCCGCGCGCCGCTGTTCCAACATCACCCGTTTCAGTGGGTAGTGGGGCAACCCCAACTGCCAGGGCGCATCATAGAGCGCATTGGCAAAATGGCAAAGTCCATGCTCGTTCATACCCGAATAGCCCAACTGTCCGGCAAAGGTAAAGAGCAGCGCACGCGGGCGACCATCGCTTGGTTGCACCCGCAGCAGTACCGCCACATCAGCATACTCTGGCTCCAGATCTTGATTCTGCCCCACCAACAAATTTCCATCCGCAGTAGCACTACCCTGTACCGCAAAGGCAGTACAGCCCCCATCCGGCACGCGTCCTGCTTCGGCGCGCGCCTGGCAGAGCAAAGCCTCCTCAAAACTAATCCCAGCACCCGCTGCCAAACCACGCACTTCGGTGACAAAGGCAGGGCTTAGTTTTTCCATATAGGGCAAAAAGGCTAACGCGCGCTGACAAAGCAAATCGCGTGGGTGCCCGGTCAACCGTTCAGTGAGCAACAAGTAGCGCTCAATCATCTGCGCTGCCTGTGCGCCATGCTGATATCCAAGTTCAAAGGCATCGCCAGCAACTTCAACCAGTGGAAATTCTTGTGCAATCATCAGATAGTGAATCCTCACCTTTCAAGGTAGTTGCAGAACCAACTGTAGCAAGTGGGTGCACCACTGTCAAACCCCATAGACATTGCTGTAGTAGAAACTCTGTGGCAAACTACAATCAGTCTCTTTGTCTAAGCCTCTTTGTCTAAATCCCTTTATCTATCCCCTAGAGAGAATGGATACCTTCTCAGCAAGGACAGAAAAGGTACATGAGTAGACAGCTCCCTAGCATTGATAGTTATCTGAAGAAATGCTCCGCCGCACACCGCCATGCATTTGCGGTTATTCGCGATCTCATCCACAACGCTCAATCTGGCGTGAGTGAGAGCGTTCGCTTTGATATTATTCTCTTCGACTATCATGGAGGCATGCTCTGTGGCTTCTCGTCACGTCTACACGAGATTTCCCTCTATTGCAAAGCCGACATCCTTGAGAACCATCGCCAAGAATTGAGCCATCTTACCCTCGGCAAAGGCTGCATTCGTTTCGAAAAGATCGACGATTTGCCCTTGAAGGTTCTATACACCATCATACGAGAGAGTTGCATAGCACTTCATGCAGAAACGTCATGCAGAATAAGTACAGATCAAGAGAGTCTCAGTAGAAAAAATTCTTAAGAAAAAGTTGACAGAAAACTCACTACGAAAGGGATAGGCAATGGCAACAAAAATCGAAGCTACCCCCACGCTCACCTATCAAGGCCAAAAACTTAGCACCGATCCCGCGCACCTTGGCACGCTGACCTCTTCCAGTGAGTTCATAGGCAATGCCGACGTGTTGCACACCCGAATGCAGGAAGATGGCTATCTCTACCTGCCAGGGGCCTTGGATGCAGAGGCAGTAAAAGAAGCGCGGCGTTCCATCCTGATCAAGCTGCAAGCAGAAGGAGCGTTGCACCCCGACCACCTGCTAGAAGCAGGCATTATTGCGCCAGATGTTCATTTCACCTTTCGCCCCGACCTTGCCAATGGCAACCCTGTCATCCAGCAACTGCTCTACAGGGGGACTATTATGGAGATCATGGAAAATTTCCTGGGCGGCCCTGTGCTGCATTACGATTACACATGGCTGCGAGCAAAAGCGCCCGGCCCCAACACAGCCACAACGCCCCACTGTGACATTGTCTTTATGAGCCGTGGCACCGAGCGCCTATACACGCTTTGGACGCCCCTTGATGACATTCCCTATGACCTGGGCGGCCTGATGATCCTCGAAAATTCCCACCGACAAGAGCAACATCTGGGCGAATACTGGAAATTCGATGTCGACACCTACTGCGTTGACGACCACAATGACGCGGCACATGATCGCTGGGCATGGGGTACAGGTGGCGGCTCCTATTCCAAAGACGCCATCGGCGTGCGCCAAGAACTTGGGGGGCGATGGCTCACCACCGAATACAAAGCTGGTGACCTGCTGATCTTTAGCATGCGTACACTTCACGCCAGCCTAGACAACTGCACCAACCGCGTGCGTCTTTCCACCGACTCACGCTATCAACTGGCAAACGAAGCTGTGGACGAACGCTGGATTGGCGAAACTCCAATCGCCCACGGTCCCGACGCCAAAATCGGCCTCATCTGCTAACCAACAACGTCAAGAACTCCCCTTCCTTGGAGCCGGGAACCCTTTGGGTGGCTCCAAGGAAGGTTTCTCCTGTTTCCACCCATTTCACACTTTGCATAAACTGCCCGTCATAAGGTTCCTCCCCCAACTCCACCTACCGCCACGCCCGCGAATCTGTCACAGCCAACCAAGCCCCACCCTGGCGAATTGACTCCTGGCTCACCAACCCTGGCAAAGTCATATCCATAGCATAGTCAATGTCCACAGCGGGAGCTTTGCGCCCCTGCACAGCATCCACAAAGTCCATCACCTCAAAGTAGTCACCGCCGCCATGCCCTGCTTGTAACGCTTCAGCGGGTGGATTACGCCAAATCTCCGGCAAAAACTCTTCCTCGAAATCAGAGAGCAGCACCCAGGTATTCGGGTCGGGACAACGATCCTCCACCCACACCCAACTTTTCTCACCTGGTCGGCGTGCGCTTTCAAATGCGCCTTTTGTCCCTTGTAGCGCATAGTTGGTCATAGCATGTGGGCGCTTCGAGAGCATGTCCACACGGACACGCATCAACTTCTCACTTTCAGTCTTGCAGAGCAGCAGCACCGTATCTTCCATCGCGTGCTCCGGGTCTGTCCACACGCCAGTGCCGACACAACTAATCCTTGCCGGACGCTCCTTGACCCACTGCAAACAAGGCCCCAGGCTGTGAGTCGGATAGGTGGAGCCATTCACCCCCACCTGCCAGTAATAGCGCCAAGTGGGTTTGCCTTGCGCCGTGTGATGCAGCACAGAGAGTTCGTGAATATACTCGCCCTCGGCATAATAAACCTCACCAAAAAGCCCTGCCTCCACCATACTCTGCACCAAGACAACTTCTTTGCGATAAATATAATTCTCAGCCATCATATAGATGCCCTTGCTACGGCGACAGGCCTGCACCAACCAGCGCGCCTCATCCAAAGAGACCGCCGCCGTCACTTCGCTCAGCACATGAATATCCCGCTCCAGCGCGGCAATCGCCTGGGGCGCATGATAGTGCATCGGCGTTGCCACAATCACCGCATCGGGCTTGGCTTCATCCAGCATCTGCTCATAGTTCGTGTAAAGTTGCTCCACACCCGTCTTCTTGCCTGCCTCCGCCAACGTCGGCGCATGAACATCACAGAGCGCCACAATTTCCGTCTCTGGATGATTCTGGAAGGCTTGAAAAAACGAACTGGCACGATGCACACCAGCAAAGGCAATCTTAATCCTATTTGCCATAAGGCGTCTCTTTCAATTTAGCATAGTAGCCTTCCTTGGAGCGGCCCAGGGGGCTCCCCGCTCCGAGGAAGGTCTCGGCGGCAGGAGAACTACCAGCAGAGTACCATCACACAAACTAAGGAACCTGTGCGCCACGCGTGCCCACAAAGACAGAGTAAAGTGATTGACTGCTGGTCATAAAGAGCCGATCCTTCATGCGCCCGCCAAAGCAAAGATTGGCGCAAGGTTCAGGCAGCAGAATACGCCCAATCAAATCCCCATCGGGCGCAAAAACATGCACACCATCATAGCCAAGTCCACCCCATCCCGCCGACGACCACAGATTGCCATGATAGTCGGTGCGTATTCCATCCGAGCTACCAATGCCCATATCGACAAACTCATTGCCGCCCGTCAGCTTGCCATCGCGCACATCAAAGACACGAATGTGCGACGGGTGATCCGGCTTATGCGAGCGACCTGTATCCACGATATAAAGCTTAGATTCATCCGGCGAAAAGCAGAGGCCATTAGGCTTTTCAAAATCATCCGTCACCACCGTTGCCTTCCCCGTCACCGCGTCAATGCGATAAACAGCGTTCTTGAGTTCAGGTTCAGCCTGTTCCCCCTCATAATCCAGCAAAATGCCATAGCCAGGGTCTGTAAACCAAATTGAACCATCAGAATGAACCACAACATCGTTGGGTGCATTCAACCGCTTGCCCTGATAGCTATCCAGCAAAACCGTAAGCGTACCATCGTGCTCCGTGCGGGTCACGCGTCGCGTAAAATGCTCACACGAAATCAGCCGCCCCTGCCGATCGCGCGTATTGCCATTGGTGTTATTAGAAGGCTGGCGAAAGACGCTCACCACCCCACTCTGCTCATCCCAACGCAGAATGCGGTTATTGGGAATGTCGCTAAAGAGCAGATAGCGTCCATCACCAAACCAAACAGGCCCTTCGCCCCAGCGCAATCCAGTAGCAAGCCGCTCGACTGCGCTGTTGCCAATCGCATATGCCTTAAAGCGTGGATCAACCACTTCAATCGCCGGATCAGGATAACCAACTGGGCTGCCATCCCACGGGTGCGCAGCAAGTTTAGCTACAAGGTCACTTGTCATGCTTTCTCCCCTTTTGTCTGTTCTATTGAGTTCTTTGGCTTGAGTTCTTTGACTTGAGTTTTCTGGCTTGAGCTTCTGTGACTGAGCTTTTATAGCTTGGGTCTAACTTGTGTGATGCGTAAATTGATTAGCGCCACAATGCAATCTTCCCGAAAGCAATTGCTTTCGGGAAGGGAGGAAACGTGCTATCGAGTCACTGTTTAATTGCGCTGCTGGGGATCCAGGGCATCTCGCAAGCCATCACCAAAGAGGTTAAACCCCAATACAGTGATCATAATCGCCATACCTGGGTAAAAGACCAAGTAGGGAGCTTGGCGCAGGAAGGGAAGCCCATCGGCAATCATCGCGCCCCATTCCGGTGTTGGCGGTTGAACGCCTAACCCCAAAAAGCCCAACGCTGCCGAAAAGACAATTGCCCCACCCACCCCCAACGTCATCTGCACAATAATCGGCGTCAAACTATTGGGAAGGATATGGGTAAACATAATGCGTGTATTGCTCACACCCACCATATGTGCGGCAGAGACATAATCTCTTTCACGCAACGAGAGCACCATCGAACGGATCACGCGCGCATAGCCAGGAATGCCCACCACAGCAACCGCCAACATGGTGTTGCCCAACCCTGGCCCGCGCACAGCCACAATCGCAATTGCCAGCAGAATCGCCGGGAAAGCGAGCAAAATGTCCATCAAACGCATAATGATTGTATCGACCCAACCACCAAAGTAGCCAGCCATTAATCCTAAGGTGATTCCAATCGAGCCAGAGACAAAGACGACGACAAAACCGATCAAGAGCGAAATCCGCGCCCCATGCATGATCCGTCGAAAGACATCGCGGCCCAAGCGATCCGTGCCAAAAGGATGTTCAAACGAAGGCTCATTGCGTGCCTCAGCGAGATTGGAATCTGTACGTGGATTATAAGGATCGACCAGAGGCGTAACCACCCCAATTAGCAATGTCAGCGCGATAAGCACGAGGCCAATACGCCCATTCCAGCCAGACATGAGCCGGCTCCAGGCATCACGAAACAATCCACGTGACCGCCTAACTTCTATATTTGTCAACAGTGTGGGTGAAACAGCAGCATCCGTTGTCATCTTTTACTTTATTTTACCTTGCACCAAATTTTACTATGCACCAAAATTACCCTTGATAACGAATGCGCGGATCCAGATAGGCATAGGAAATATCGACAAGTAGGTTGACCACCACATAAATTGTGGCACTCACCAACACTGCCGCCTGCACAATTGGATAATCACGGCTCAGAATGGCTCGATATGTCCACTGTCCCATCCCCGGCCAAGAGAAAATTGTCTCTGTAAGTAATGCTCCACCAAGTAGCCCACCCAACTGCAACCCAATCACAGTTACAATTGGCAACAGTGCATTCTTGAGTGCATGACGGGTGACAACAGTACGCTCACGCAGCCCCTTGGCTTCGGCAGTACGCACATAATCCTGCCCCAACACCTCAAGCATGGAAGCGCGGGTCAACCGCGCAATAATCGGCATTACCGTGGTACTGAGTACCGTGGCTGGCAAAAT
>JBBQIG010000177.1:0-8718 GCA_038324715.1 Anaerolineae bacterium
GCGGAAGCCGCTGTATGTAACACACAAATGCTGGCAATTGTCCCCACAATGACCAGATGCTCCACCTTCCACACGCGGCTAAAGTAATGATCAAAGGAAGTGTCATAGAAGCCATCATAGCGGCTCTTTTGCTCCACCAGATCGTCCGCTTGCGGGGCAAGCGCATCAATAATCTCCCATCCCCACGTGCCCGCACGACAATGTTCAGGCCAAATCTCCCATTCGGGGTCATTCTCATAATGAGTATCTTGTGTATAGGCAACACGCACCCCAGCCGCGCGTGCCTTTGCCAACAGGCGTTGGATATTCGGCACGGTCTCTGCCGCCGCAGGAACAACCAGCCTGCCCCCTTCCGTCACAAAGTCATTCTGCATATCCACCACAACGATGGCGGTCTTTTCAGCAGGCAATGCAACATAGGGTTTGTAGGCAATCTCCGGCACTTCTACAGTGGCATCGGGTATGTATGGAAAGCTCATGGCATCTCCTCCTTGTAAGAGTGTCCAGGATCTACTTCTTCAAAATCACCTTAATGTAATAATGACACTAACTTAAATTGATTATGCACCCATTCTTTCATCTTGTCCAGTAGCAAAGCTACCAATTTGCACAGTGTCTTAAAAGTGCCTCCACAGAAAAATCCAACCCAATAGCAACTCAGCGGACAGACGGGTGTTATTTTCTAGGCAAGTATAAGCAGATAAATATCTGCACGTAAGTGGAACAGGTAAAGCGCAGCGTTGAGCGTGGGGATATGCTACAATAAGCGTGCGGCAACCGAATGGATGAGCATCTCTAAACTGCAACTTTCCGTTCAGAATTACGTATTGGGTACATGTAGGATAGATGCTCAAGAGCTAAACTGATTGGTAGCGGTAGTGAGTAAAGTATGATGGTTGCGGTTTGGCAGATGGAATCTACTAGAGTCAGTGGATAGGGCGCAAAAAGAGTAAGGATGACGCGTTGCAAGGTTTAATTTCTCAAGAACACGAACAACTTCTTCGCCGGGAGCGGGCGCTGCTGGAAAATCTGCGCGTCCATTTGGCACGACTTGATGGCTCCGACGAGGATCAAGAATTACTCCAGCGTACACTAGCCCAACTCGAAGAGTTGTTCCTGCTTGTGGTGGTGGGGGAATTTAACGCGGGGAAGACTGCGTTTCTGAATGCCATGTTGGGCGACCGCCTCCTCACCGAAGGCGTCACCCCGACAACAGCACACATTCATCTATTGCGCTATGGCCCTGAAGTCAAATATGAGCCAACCGCCGATGAATATACGATAGTGCAAGTGCCAGTGCCTTGGCTGCGCGAGATCAACCTCGTTGATACACCTGGCACCAACGCCGTTGTCCAGCGCCACCAGCAACTGACTGAGCACTTTGTTCCCCGCAGCGATCTGGTGCTCTTTGTCACCAGCGCCGATCGCCCTTTTAGTGAGAGCGAGCGGGTTTTCCTTGAACGGATTCGCTCTTGGGGTAAGAAGATCGTCATCATTGTCAACAAGATTGATCTTCTAGAGAGTGAAGCCGAATTAGCACAGGTGCTAGATTTTGTACGCAGCAATGCCCATCAGTTATTGGGTATGGAGCCGCAGATCTTCCCTGTCAGTGCCAAACAAGCATTGCAAGCCAAACAGATGGCGCATAGCTCTGGGCGAGAACTACCTCAAGGCCCGTTGTGGGATCGCTCGCGCTTTGGTGCGCTAGAGCAGTATATCCTTACCAGCCTAGACGCCAGCGCACGTGTGCGGCTCAAGCTAGAGAATCCGCTGGGGGTTGCTTCACGGCTGCTCGACCGCTATAGCGAGACGATCCGCAGTCGTCAAGAGGTGCTCAAGGGCGACTTCCAGACACTAGACACTATTGAGGAACAGCTAGAGGCGTATCAGGCTGATATGCATCGCGATTTCAAATTCCAGACCAGCCATGTGGACAACGTGCTCTTTGAGATGGCGGAACGCGGTGACCGCTTCTTTGATGAAATTTTGCGCATCGGACGCGTCTTTGACCTGATGAACAGCGAAAAGGTGCGCGGTGAATTTGAACGCCAAGTGATTGCCGATACCAGCCTTGAGATCGAACGCCATGTCAGTGAGTTAATTGATTGGCTTGTGGATCGAGACTATCGTCAATGGCGTGCCGTCACAGAGTACATGTCACGCCGCGCCACCCATCACAGTGACAAAATGGTGGGCCAAGTTTCCAGCGATTTTGAGTTTAATCGCCAGAATATGCTTGCCACTGTGGGGCGCGAAGCGCAACAAGTGGTCAATACCTATGACCGTGAGGCGGAATCGCTCAAGCTGGCACAAGAAGTGCAGAAGGCCATTATTCAGACCGCTGCGGTTGAGGTGGGTGCGCTGGGACTAGGCGCGCTATTGGTGGCAGTGCTGCATACAACTGCCCTGGATATCACCGGTATTCTTGGGGCTGGTGCGGTGGCAACTTTGGGGTTGTATGTATTGCCCTATCGACGCAGTAAGGCCAAAGCCGAACTACGCGAGCGCATCAACCTGCTACGCAACCAACTTGAATCTGCCCTCGAACGCCAGTTTGACCAGGAGCTTGCCAACAGCATCCAGCGCATCCGCGAAGCCATTGCGCCCTATACGCGCTTTATCCGTATTGAGCGCGAAAAACTAGAGCGCCTTGATGCTGATCTACAAGCGGCACGCGTCGAAGTCTCCGTGTTGCGCCAGAATGTTCAAGCCATGGGCACCGCCACCGCACCTGCGGCATCATCCGCAGCCTAAAGTGGCAAAGTCCATGCAAAAATGACCCAACCAATTCGCTCACCCATCTCCTTGGTTCCGCTCACCCAAGTGGATCACACCGAGGCGTTACAACAAGTCTATCGCGCCACACCGGGTTACTGGCAGATGTACAATCTGCCAAGCAGCCCCACAGGTCAAGCCGCACGCGATCTGGAAGCAGCGGAAGCCACCCCAGGACGCACCTTATTGGGCATTGTACGCAGGCTCGATCCCAATGATGCCGCGGCGGGCGTCGAGATGGTGGGAGTTTTGGATTTCCGCTTGCATTGGCCTGATGAGAACATGGTCTATATTGGTATGGTTATGGTGGCGGAACCCTACCAGCGCCAAGGCATTGGCAGCGCAGCCTGGCAGCTTTTGGCACCGTGGTTGGCGCAAAGCGCCCAAGTGAAGAGCGTCCGTCTTGGCATAGAACAATTTAACCCTGGAGCAATGCGCTTCTTTCAATCGTTGGGCTTTACCCTCACAGGTGAAGCCAACCGCATCCAATCGGGTAAAAAATGGGTACGTCTGTTGTATATGGAGCGCGATTTAAGCGAAACAGCAGCGACTGCATAAAGCAAAATTTCTTTGCCCCAGGCTCAAAGCTTTGACCTCAGGCAAAGCTAAACTCACACTCTCTCTCCCCATTGCGAACTCATGGAGTTTATTATGTCCACCTCCACTCTTGTGCCTGACTTAACTCACTCGACCGCGTGGCTTGCACTTCGTGACCATCGCCAGCAGATGGAAGGCGTTCACCTGCGCGATCTCTTTGCTCAAGATGCCCAAGCGCAAGGCGTTTCGCGTGCAGAACGCTTTTCACTGCTCTTTGATGACATTCTCTTTGACTATTCCAAGAACCGCATCACCCAAACAACGGTCGATCTATTGTTGGCACTGGCGCGCCAATGCTCTTTGGATGAGGCGATTGAAGCCATGTTCAACGGAGCCAAGATCAACACCACCGAAGATCGCGCCGTGCTGCACATTGCCCTACGCAACCGCATTGACCGCCCCATCCTCGTCGATGGTGCAGATGTGATGCCCGAGGTCAACGCTGTGTTGGAGAAGATGCGTACCTTTAGCGAGGCCGTACGCAATGGGGACTGGCAGGGATATACCGGCAAGGCCATTACCGATGTGGTCAACATTGGCATTGGCGGCTCTGACCTGGGGCCAAAGATGGTCTGTCAGGCACTGACACCCTATGCCAAGCCCGACCTGCGTGTTCATTTTGTCTCCAACGTAGATGCAACCGACATTGCGGAAACGCTCAAGTCACTTGACCCCGCTACCACACTTTTCCTGGTCGCCTCGAAAACGTTTACCACGCAAGAGACAATGACCAACGCCACCACGGCGCGCACTTGGTTTTTGCAAACAGCCAAAGACGAAAGCGCCGTCGCCAAGCACTTTGCCGCACTCTCCACCAACGAAAAGGCTGTGCGTGACTTTGGCATCGACCCCACCAACATGTTTGAGTTTTGGGATTGGGTGGGCGGACGCTATTCGCTCTGGTCTGCGATTGGTCTCTCAATTGCCATTTATATCGGCATGGATAACTTTGAAGCCCTATTAGATGGAGCGCACGCTGCCGATGAACATTTCCAGGCGGCTCCCTTTGGCAAAAACATCCCCGTACTCATGGCGCTGTTGGGCATTTGGTATAACAACTTCTTTGAAGCCGAAACGCACGCCATTTTGCCCTATGACCAGTATCTAAATCACTTTGCCTCCTACTTTCAACAAGGGGATATGGAGAGCAACGGCAAGAGCGTGACCAAAGAGGGGCGTTGGGTCAATTACTCGACCGGCCCTGTCATTTGGGGACAGCCAGGCACCAACGGTCAACATGCCTTCTATCAGTTGATTCACCAGGGAACCAAGCTCGTTCCTTGTGACTTCTTAGCTCCCGCCCAAAGCCACAACCCCCTTGGCGATCATCACGCCATTCTGCTCTCCAACTTCTTTGCCCAAACTGAAGCCTTGGCAATGGGCAAGCCAGCAGAAGAAGTACGTGCCGAACTGGTCAAGCAAGGGTTCAGCGGTGACGAATTGGAAACACTTACCGCCGCCAAGACCTTCACAGGCAACCGCCCAACTAATTCGTTTCTCTTTCGCAAGCTCACGCCCGAAACGCTGGGCAAGCTCATCGCCTTCTATGAGCACAAAATCTTTGTACAAGGCGTCATCTGGGGCATCAACTCGTTTGATCAAATGGGCGTGGAACTGGGCAAAGTGTTGGCAAAAGCCATTCTGCCTGAATTGGAGGACAATAGCCCCGTTACCAGCCATGACGCATCTACGAATGCGTTGATCAACTATTACAAGCAGAACCGTACATGAGTGAGAAGACAGGCGCACGTCTGGTGCAGATTGCGGATCAGATGCGCGCAATGGCAAGCAATGGCCTAACCTATAGCACCAATGCCTACGACATTGACCGCTATCAGAAGTTGCTAATCTTGGCGGCAGAGTTACTGAGCGTGGCGGCAACGCAAACTGTGGAGGAGATTGTACGCATCTTTGCAGCGGATGTGGATCTACGCACACCGTTGGTGGGGATGGATGCAGCCGTCTTCGATGATGACGGGCAAGTGCTCTTGATCCAGCGCTCCGACAATCACAAATGGGCGATGCCAGGAGGGGCGGCAGAGGTGGGCGAGACACCTGCTGCCAATATTGCCCGCGAGGTATGGGAGGAAACGGGCTACCGGGTGGAGATCACGCACCTGCTCGGCGTCTTTGATAATAGCCGCTATCACCGCGAGTATAAACGCCACGGCTATCTGTTGCTCTTTGCTGGCAAAGTCATAGGCGGCGAAGCCACCTTGAGCAATGAAAGCATTGACGTACAGTGGGTTGCCCTGGATGCCATTCCCTGGGACGAGCTATCACCGGGTCATTCTAAGCGGTTGCGTCATGCTGTGGCCTGGGCTGGCGATCCCACGACCTCGACTTACTTTGACCCGCTCTCATCGCAAGCTGTGGTTCAAAGTGAAGCATTAGAATGATTTCGGCACAAACCTTCCCCGAAGTGGCCCAAAGGGATCCGAGCTTCCGGGAAGGTCTTCTCACTTGCTCAGAAGCTGTTTGAAAGTTGGTTCGTACTCGTTCTCGGCTAATGATTCGAGAACGAGTACGAGAGGTTGATCTTTTCAAACAATTTCTCAGGCAGTCATCATCTGGTAGATCTGGATGAAGTTGCCGCAGGTATCATCGAACACAGCAGCAGTGGTCTGCCCCATGTTGGTTGGCTCCATCGTGAATTCCACGCCGAGCTTTGTCAGACGGGCGTACTCTTCGGCGATGTCGGCTACCTGGAACGCAGTAAAGGGGATGCCGTCCTTGACCAGCGCTTCCTTGAGCGCCTTCATGGCCGGGTACTCCGCATTGGGTTCAAGTAGCAACTCAGTGCCGTTCGGCTCTTCGGGCGAGACAACCGTTAGCCAGCGTGCATCCCCGCCCAGGGGAATATCGTGCTTTTTGACAAAGCCCAAAATATCTGTATAAAACCGCAACGCCTTATCGTAATCGTCAATTGAGACGCTGGTAAGCTTGATCTTCATTTGATTCATCCTTTGTTTAAAATTTGAGTGGCGGTTCGGCAATCAAGTTGGCGAAACTCGCTGGGCGAGAGGCCAAAGTGTTGTTTGAACGCCTTGCTGAAAGCCGTATGCGTCGCGTAGCCGGCGAAGAAGGCAACCTCGCCAATATCCACTGCCCCCATGCGTAACTTGCGCCCGGCGCGTTCCAGGCGCATCCGCCGCACATACGCCGTGGGACTTTCACCGACCGCTGCGGTGAAGACGCGGTGAAAATGCGGCACCGATAAACCTGCCACCGCGGCCAACCGATTGCGGTCTAGCGGCTCGGTAATATGTTTGCGGATATATAGTTGGATAGCGTGCATGCGCTGCTCGTCGGTTTGGCGACTGTACGTGACGACTGTCATAAGCGTATTCTACCATAATAGAATATTTGTTCGTTATTCCAAATGTATCATTTTAGAAGCTGTTTGAAAAGATCAAGAACGAGCAAGTTGACGCAACAAGTTGCGGGTCATGGCCATATAGATGAAAACGCTTCACTGCTTGCGGGAAGGCGTTCGTAATCCTTGCTGAGACGACGATGCAAGCCTAACTAGGCAAAGGTACGTGTAACGACCATGCGTATATCCAGGCTGCTTCGGCGTGAGCAGGGTGCCCCTGGGACGCGAACGGCGACTTCCTGTCCTGTCATGGAGGCCCGCTGGGCGCGGTTTCAACCCTGCTGGAAAAGTGTCGAGTCGCTAGATAAGTGATGAATGAAAGCAGAAACATTGGCGATCTTTCTCACTGATCACTCATCCTGTTTTTATAACGGCCGGATAACTCAAACGATGGGGCAATAATTTATGTTTACGATTCGCGCATATCAAGCCGACGATCTCGATGCGATCAAGGAGATCACCCTGATCTGCTTTGAAGGGGTCTCAATGGATCAAAATATCGAAAAACGCTTCGGCCCGATCGGCGGCCAAGGTTGGCGTTTTCGCAAGGCCAGGCACATCGACGCTGATGTCGCCGCCAACGCCGCAGGAATTTTTGTGGCCGAAGTAGATGGGGTGGTCGCGGGCTATGTCTCAACCCGGCTAGACCAAGCTACCCAGATCGGCGGCATCCCCAATCTGGGCGTGCTCCCTGCCTATCGCAAACAGGGCATTGGCCGCACGTTGCTCGAAACTGCGATCGTCTATTTGCGCGAACAAGGCATGGCCTACGCCCGCATCGAAACCCTCGAGCAAAACGCCGTCGGCCAACAACTCTATCCAAGCCTCGGTTTCCAAGAATTTGCGCGCCAGATTCATTTTATCAAGCCGTTAGGGGATGAGGAGTAAGTAGTAAGGAGTGAGCAGCGAATTCACTCATCACTCTTCACGTACCACTCACCACTCTTCACGTACCACTCACCACTTACCACGAACCCCTACCGATAATCATCTGGATTAAAATTATCCGATGACCCCGTCGGCGCCCAGCCGAGCACTTCTTTGGCGTGGCTGGTGTCGCGCCAGCGGTACTGATTTTCGGAGATCGCATCGAAGATGTCGTATTTGAGCGACATCGGCGCGGCCAGACACTTGTCGATCATCTGCACGGCGTCGGCCTGCGAGAGATAGCCGGGAAAATGGCGCAGCAACTTGGGTTTATCGGTGTCCAGCACCGCGCCCAGCCGAATGCAGAGCACGGACATATCATAGGTATCCGAAAACCAGCGGCCTGTCGCTTCGCCAAAGAGTTTGCCTACGGCGTATGGGCTGTCGGGACGCGGCGGATCGTCCTGCGTGAGCAATGGCCAGGGCGTGCTGACTTTGTCATACTCGCCGCCCGCCAATTTGCCATACGGCCGCGCGTCATCCCATTCCCAGCCACACATCGTGCTGCCCGAACTCATAAAGACCACGCGCTTGACGCCCGCCTCTTGCGCCGCCTGATAGACGTTCAGGGCACCCATCACCGTCGTCGCCATCGTGCCCTCCCATTCCAGCACATCCGTCGTATCAGCTGACAGATGGAGTACCATATCCATGCCCGCAAAGGCTGGCTTGATCGCCGCGGCGTCGTTGATATCGGCCTGCAGGCAAGGAATGCCCTCTACCGGTCGTCGATTGAGCGCGCTGAACTCATACTTGTCACTGAGTCCAGCAACTGTCAGCCGCCCAATCAGCCCGCTGGCGCCCGTGATTAAGACTTTTGGTTTTGCCATGTTGTTCTCCTTCGGTTGTATGATAGAGTTAGGGTTGATCCTGAAATACGATGAGCGCACCGTACCCGCGGTCCAACGTACATCGAAATTGGGGTTACTGTTGACGGCCAATACGTGGCAGCCTAGCCTATACCAGCATAATGCGCCCACCTATGGAAGTGTTTGAAGAAACCTATTGTAGCTGATTTGCAAAGGGTCAGCAAGGTTATAAAA
>JBBQIG010000178.1:0-8699 GCA_038324715.1 Anaerolineae bacterium
CTTGATCGTTGATCAAACGCCACAGAGCTTGATTGAATTTCCTCACATAGAAAGTATCTATGGGGGCGTTGGTGAATTAGCTGCGACGAGTCTTGACATTCGCTATCAAGAGCATCATCTGCGTCTCGATTTTGGCGCATCTGCTGATACGTCAGCGAGATTATCGACCTCGTAAGTCTTGTGTAGGCAATGTAAGTGTAGGCAGTAATAGATTAAGGGAATTATTATGAATAACGCAACACTTGACCTTGCAACAGTGGATCACCTGTTAACGACAACACGCTCTGTGCGTAAACGGTTGGACTTGACGCGCCCGGTGGAGCGCGAGCAGATTGAACGGTGTATTGAGATTGCTACACAGGCTCCATCGGGTTCTAATCGTCAGGGCTGGCATTTTGTGGTTGTGACCGATGCCGCAAAGCGCGAGGCTGTCGCTTCTTACTATCGCAAGTCGTTCGAGGTTTATATTGGCAGTGGTGGGCCAAGCGGCAAGGGCAAGCAAGATGACCCGCGCCTTGCACGGGCCTCACGAGTACGCGATTCTGCCATGTATTTGTCGGATCATCTGCACGAAGTGCCTGTACACATTATTCCTTGTATTGATGGACGACCTGATAACCCTGCACCCGCGGCACAGGCTGGCTTTTACGGTTCGATACTCCCTGCTGCCTGGTCTTTGATGTTGGCATTACGAGCACGCGGTCTGGGGTCGGCATGGACATCGCTGCACCTTGTGTATGAGAAAGAAGTTGCCGAGATTTTGGGAATCCCAGCCAATGTGACGCAAGCGGCATTGCTGCCTGTGGCCTATTTTACGGGCGAGGACTTTAAGCCCGCGTCGCGCGTTCCGGCGCGCGAGATTACCTATTGGGATAGCTGGGGCGCAACCCGTTGATTTAGCGGATAGGCTCACATAATTCAGTTGCACCAATCAGATGTACAGAAGTCAATCCACCCGGAGGTTCTTAAACTTCCGGGTGGTATCTGTAATTTCTAAGCGCAAAGAACTTTCAAGCACAAGAACTGGAATCGAGGGGCGTGTGGAACAGGAACCTCACCGTGCTGTACTCATTGGCACTGGCGGCATCGCCAAGTCGCATGTGAATGCGCTGCGCCAGTTGAGCGATCAAGTTGAACTGGTTGCGGCGATGGATATTGACGCCGACCGGGTGGCGGCATTTGCCACTGAGCATTCGATCCCACACTCATTCACGGATGTAGATTCGATGCTCTCCACGGTGCAGCCGAAGCTGGTGATGATTGCGACGCCACCAAGCACCCATGCCGAGCTGTGTATCAAGAGCATGGAGGCGGGAGCATGGGTTCTGTGTGAGAAGCCGCTTTGTGCGTCACTGGCGGAGTTTGATCAGATTGAGGCGGCTGAAAAACGTACTGGGAACTTTACCAGCAGCGTCTTTCAGTGGCGCTTTGGCTCTGGTGGTCAACACCTCAAGCAGTTGATTGCAGAAGGCACGCTGGGTAAGCCACTGGTTTGCCATAGTCTTGTCACTTGGTATCGTGCGCCCGCTTATTATGCGGTTCCGTGGCGAGGGAAGTGGGCGACAGAACTGGGCGGCACAACGATGGGGCATGGGATTCACGCAATGGATTTTGTGCTTTGGCTGCTGGGGGAATGGCAGGAGGTGCGCGCAATGATTGGCACACTGGATCGAGAGATTGAGGTGGAAGATGTCTCGATGGTAAGTGTGCGCTTTGCCAGTGGTGCAATGGCAAACATGACCAGCAGCGCACTGTCGCCGCGCGAAACTTCGTATGTGCGCTTTGACTTTCAGCAAGCCACGGTGGAATTGACCCATTTGTACAGCTATCGCAACACCGATTGGCGATATTCGCCGCTACCGGGTGCAAGCAATGCCGATGCGGTTGCACAGTGGGGGCAATTGCCAGAAGATGTGCCTTCGTCGCATGTGGCGCAGTTGCGCGCTTTTCTGGCGAGTATGGCAGAGGGCAAGCGTCCTCCCGTGAGTGGGGATGATGTGCGGGGAACCATCGAGTTCTTGGCAAGCCTGTATAAGGCGGGGATGACAGGGCAAGCCGTACGCCGTGGCTCAATTCAGCCCGACGATCCCTGGTATCAGCGCATGTGCGGGCCTTGTGATGGCGCATGGCAACGGACTTGATCGGGCGTGTATCTGGTGCAACCTCCACATAGAAGGCTTTTCGAATGAATGAGGAACTGTTGTGGACACGTCTTCAGAATGAAATTGAGCGTGCCGTTGCTCAGTTTGCTGGGGTTGCGGGTGTGGCGATATTGGATTTAAGCAGTGGTCACCGTCTGGGAGCGAACGCGGATGAAATTTTCCCAACTGCTTCTAGCATCAAGATTCATATCTTGACGCAACTGCTGCTGCGCGGCCAACGGGGTGAGGTGGACTTGGCCGCGCGTCTGACTGTTGATGCCACTGATACTGTTTTGGGCAGTGGGGTGCTGGCGCATTTGGCTGGGCCTGTGGAAATGACGCTGCTGGATATGGCAATTCTGATGATCATTGTTTCCGACAACACCGCCACCAATATTTGTTTGCGGATGGCGGGGTTGGAGGCGACGAATCAGATGCTTGATAATTTGGGGCTGACGCAAACCAGAGTGCGGCGCAAGATGATGGATCAGTTGGCAGCGGTGCAAGAGCAGGAAAATGTGAGCACGCCCAACGAACTCGTGCAAATGTTTGCTTTGCTCCGCGAGGGTAAACCCGAGGCAAGGGCCGCGGCGCTTGCGCTGGACATCCTGCGCAAGCCGAAAGAAGGCTCTTTAAACCAGGCGCTTCCCCCTGAAACAAGTCTCGCCAATAAGCCAGGGTATGTGGAGGGGGCGCGTTGTGATGCTGGGATTGTGGAGTTGAAACGACGCCCTTATATTGTGGCAATTATGAGCAAGTATGCGCTGGAAGGCTCGGATGAACATGAACAGGCAATCGTGGGGATGGCACGCATGATCCATCGGAGCTTTGCTGCATTGGATCGGAGCAATGGCTTTGGTCGGTTTGTCTACTGAGTTAATTTGTCATTTGCATTTTGGGCGCGTAAGCCATGCTATTCAGGTGCGGCGAAAAAATAACTTTGAACCCTGATTTCGAGGTGATGCTGTGACCAGCAACCAGGATGATTTAGCTTCTGCCCTCTCACGCTATTTGACCAGCCGCTTGGGACAAGTGGTGCAGGTGAAGAACCTGGTGCGGTTGAGCGAGGGTTGGGAGACTGATGTCTACGGCTTTGATGCGCTGGAGTGGCGCGGTGGCAGACATGTCTTGCGGCTCTTTTTTGGTGAAGGCGCAGGGCCAACGGCATTGCACGAATATGCCAGCATGGAGTTGCTTGCTCGTGCAGGCTATCCCGTGCCTGCTGTGGAGTTGGTTGAGGCAGACAACGCTGCGTTGGGACGTGCGTTTATCATTATGGAACAGGTTGACGGTGCGCCGTTAACCAAAAGATTGCGCGAATCGGAGCCTGCGGTGCGCGAACAGGCGCTGGATCAATTTTGCCACCTGTTGGCGACGCTACATGGTTTGGAATGGGCTCATTTGTCTGGTGCAGCAAGCGTACCTGCGTTTACGATTGCCCAACAATTTGCGCGCTGGAGCAACTATCTGCATCGCTATCCAGTCCGCACGATTGGCGAGGTGGTAGAGTGGTTGCTTGCTGCCAGTGCGCAGGTGACGCCACAACCGTTGGGGCTGGTGCATTGGGATTTTCATCCAGAGAATGTGCTGGTCGATGGCAATGATCAGCCGTGGGTGATTGATTGGACGCAGTTTCAAGCAACCGATGTGCGTTTTGATTTGGCGTGGACATTGGTTTTGTTGGCTTCGCAGCAGAGTATGGAAAGTGCCGAAGCCGTGCGCGTGCGCTATGCAACGCTACGCGGTTGGGATCAACGCGCAAGCCATGATGAGATGCAGTTTTTTGAAGCGGCGGCTTGTGCCAAGCGACTGGTTTCCGTCTTAGTCTCCATTCGCTATGGCGCGGATACGTTGGGTATGCGTCCCGGCGCTGAGTCAATTATGAACAGTCAATTGCCGCGCATTGCAACCGTCTATCGACGGTGGTTGGCGTTGACGGGAATGCCTTTGGTCGAGATGGAAGAGCTTTTGGCTTCGCATTTGTAAGCGCACGAACCAAGAGTTGAGTAGAGCTATGGAAGGTCTTTCGATGCAGATTCCAGAACGCACAGAATATAAGCCTAGCGTGCCAAGTTATCATATGACGCCAGATGAGTTTCGCCAGCATGGTCATGCGCTGGTGGAGTGGGTTGCAGACTATTATGAGCGTGTGGAGGATTTGCCCGTGCTGGCACAGGTTGCGCCTGGTGATGTGCGCCGGCAATTGCCACCCAATCCACCTGCTACGGGTGAGCCATTTGCCGCGATGATGGCGGATGTCGAGCAAATTATTTTGCCAGGGATAACGCACTGGCAATCGCCCAACTTCTTCGCCTTTTTTCCGGCGAATAGCTCTGGCCCTTCGGTTCTGGGCGAATTGCTAGCTGCGGGGCTGGGCGTGCAGGGGATGCTGTGGGCGACTAGTCCTGCCTGTACCGAATTGGAGACTCATGTGCTGGATTGGGTGGCGCAGATGTTGGATTTGCCCGCTGCGTTTCACTCTTCGGGTAGTGGGGGAGGGGTGATTCAGGATTCAGCCAGCAGCGCAGCTCTTTGTGCTTTATTGGCAGCACGCGAGCGCACGACAGGGCTTGTCTCCAACGCACGGGGCTGTGACGGGCGTTTAGTTGTCTATACCTCTACGCAAGCGCATTCGTCGATTGAAAAAGCTGTGAAGATTGCTGGAATTGGCACAGAGAACTTGCGCTTGATCGAGGTGGATGAAAGCTATGCCATGCGTCCAGAATTGTTGGGTGCGCAGATTGCGGCGGATCGGGCGGCGGGGCTGCTCCCATGTTTTGTAACGGCAACGGTGGGTACGACTTCCTCCAACGCCATCGATCCGCTATCCGCAATTGGTGCAATTTGTCGCCAAGAGGGCGTATGGTTGCATGTGGATGGGGCGATGGCAGGCACAGCTGCCATCTGTCCTGAGTTCCGTCAGATGCAAGCCGGTTTGGAACTGGCAGATTCCTATTGCTTTAATCCCCATAAGTGGATGTTTACCAATTTTGATTGCGACTGTTTTTATGTGGCGGATCGACGGGCATTGTTGGATGCGCTATCGATTCTGCCTGAGTATCTGCGTAATCAAGCCAGTGAATCCGGTGCTGTGATTGATTACCGTGATTGGCAGGTTCCTTTGGGGAGACGCTTTCGCGCACTCAAACTCTGGTTTGTGATTCGGCATTATGGCGTGGAAGGGTTGCGCTATCATATTCGTCGCCATGTGCAATTGGCGCAGGAATTTGCGAAGTGGGTAATGGAGAGTCCTGATTTTGAGATGGGTGCACCCTCGCCGCTGAATCTGGTCTGCTTTCGCCATCGGGGTGGGGATGGGATCAATCAAGCTTTGCTCGACCGTCTAAATCAGAGTGGCGCACTCTATTTGACGCATACTAAGCTTGATGGAAAGTTTACTTTGCGGATGAGCATCGGACAGACGCAAACAGAGGCGCACCATGTTGCCCAGGCGTGGCAACGTATCCAGGACGTTGCGTCTGAAATTGTGGTTGAATTCGCATAGTTAAAATAGCCGAGTCATGGTTGGCGAAGAGGAGCGTGGGAATGGACGTGATCTATACGGCATTCGTTGAGCGATTGCAAGAACTGGTCGCTGGTTATGATGCAGCGCTGGCAGGGTTATCTACAGAAGCCCTTGATTGGTCACCTGGGGTACAGATGAATTCCTTGACAGTGCTGGCGACTCATATTACGGCGGCTACGCGTTATATGGTGGGTGATGTGGTGGCGGGGGAACCTTCGGGACGCAACCGTGAAGCTGAGTTTCGAGCAACGGGTGGGAATGAAGCTGAGTTGCGCCAGAAATTAGCGGATGTATTGGCCTATTCGCAGCAGGTTGTTGATCGTTTGACCCCTGATGATTTGGTACGAGAATGTTTTTCGCCAATGCATAAACGTAGTTATACGGTGGCATGGCTGTTGTTTCGATCAGTGGATCATGCGGCTGAGCATATGGGGCACGCACAGTTGACGCGCCAGCTTTGGGAGCAGCGAAACAGCAACGAGTGAAGCGTGTGGAGGATAGTAATAGTGGCTTGCGTATAGCTACCGATGCGGGCAGTTTTACATTCTTCGCTGAAAAAGCGTATAATTTGAGTATTGAGCGGATGGCTTGCTACTTACTCATTGCAGTTTTTCATTTAAATTCACAGTACATTATTTTCTATCAAAACCATCTGGTAGAAAAAAACAACAGAGCGCAACAGGTTAAGGAATTTATAGACGATGCGTGCATTTTCCCGCGAGACAATTGTGGGATTTTTGCTTGTGTTTGGATTGGCTACGAGTGGTTGTCAGCCGATCCAGCCGATTTCCGTGACACCGGAGGGCATGAGCGTAGTCGAGAGCCAGCCAGCCATAGATAGCGTGGCAGTGACTGAAATAGCTATGCCAGTGTCTATGGTGAGTGCTGAGATCACTGGTACAACCGCTACAAGCGAAGTGGCAATTGCTGACGCAGTTACATCTACTGCAGAAGTTGCGACTGAAACTTCCGCAGTGGCTGTTGACCCAGAACAGGTCGCGGTGGGGTTAACTGTTTATCGGGCTCAATATTGTGGCGTCTGCCATATGCTGGATGCAGCGGAAACACGTGGCACATTTGGGCCAACTCATAATGACATGGGGGCAACTGCTGCTGCGCGTATTCAAGAGGACGCGTACAATGGTAGCGCAACAACTGCTGCTGAGTACATGCGCGAAAGCATTGTTGATCCGCAAGCATTTCTCGTTTCTGGTTTTGCTACGACGTCACACCGAATGCCCAGCTATGCATTCCTGGATTCAGATTCTGTGGATGCGCTTGTGGCATTTCTTTTGGCACAGTAGCAGCAAACAGTAGTACCTAGAAGTCTTGCGACTATGTCATCTTACTCATCATCTTACTCAGTTGTATTTTACACAGTGTATTTGACGAAGAAAGATATACCATGGGAGCATCTATTTCAATTGCAGAGATATGCATCTGACTTCTGCATATAGATGACGAAGGGGGTGATGCCAAACGGCTTCCCGAATACCAACGGTTTTGATTTCTCAAACGTCTTTATTTTTTTCTTTTCGATTCAGCAATCAACAGAAGGAGAATCAGTATGACCAAGCGACTACGCATGGCGTTGCCTCTCATGTTGGCTTTGGTTGTGGCGTTGGCTTTGCCAATTGCCCCGATCATTGCACAACAAGAGGGCGTGACGACCGTTGCTGAAGGTTTCAACGGTCCACAAGGTATTCTGGTTGATCCAGATGGCAATATCTGGGTGGTGGAATCTGGCCTGGGTGGTGACACGGAAATAGAAATACTCGATCCTGTTTCGGGTGAACTCGCTACTGTCGCCTATGGTGAAACGGCACGGATTACAAGAATTGATGCTGATGGTGAGCAGACCGACGTTGCGACATTACCCTCTGTCTATTCAAATAACGAGGGTGTGGGCGGGGCGCGTTTGGCATTGCTGGATGACGAATTATATGTCACCAGTGGGGCTTGGTTGGGTGATGGGGTCGAAAACCCTGCACCTACGATTAGCAACACAGCAGCCTTGCTCAAGGTCAATGAAGACGGCACACTGGAGCAAGTGGCTCCACTCTGGCGCATTGAAAAGCGCATGAATCCAGACAATACGATCTTTGAGTCGCATCCTTATGGGGTGGCGGCTGACGCAGATGGCAACTTGTGGGTAACAGATGCCGGCGGGAATACTTTGCTGCGCATTGATCCAGATTCGTCGGTTGTAGAGCTGGTGACCACTTTCCCTGCCATTCCTGGTGTCTTCCCAAACCCCAACCGTGGTGGTGAGATGTTGACCGACCCCGTGCCGACTGGTTTGGCGTTTGACGATGAGGGCAATGCACTCGTTGCATTATTGAGTGGTGCGCCTTTTGTCCCTGGTTCTGCCAGCGTGATCAAGGTGACCCCTGCGGGTGCACGTTCTGTGTATGCGACCAACTTGACGATGCTTACTGATCTTCGTCGCGGCCCAGATGGCGAGTTCTATGCGGTTCAGTTTGCTAACTTTACAGATCAAGGCCCAGTACCTAACAGCGGTGCCATTATTAGAATTGCTGAAGGTGAAGACTCTGTGCCTGTAGTAGAAGGTCTATCTTTCCCAACTTCTGTTGATTTTGATGAAGATGGCAATGCCTATGTGACCACCAATGGACTTGGCGCACCCGGCTCTGGTGCTGTCATCAGATTTGATGGTGTTGCCGAAGGTCAAACGTACAACATGCTCGATGAGGTGGATGTGGAAGTCACGGAAGAGGCAACTGAAGAAACTGAGGAGCCTACTGAAGAGGTAACTGCCGAACCCACAGAGGAAGCTACAGAGGAGCCTGCTGAAGAAGCCACGGAAGAGGCAACTGAAGAGCCAACAGCTACTGAAGAAGCTACCGCAGTTGCTGCCCAAGCCACAGAAGAACCCACAGAGGAACCGACGGCTACTGCTACAGAGGAACCGACGGCTACTGCTACTGAAGAGCCGACGGCTACTGCTACAGAAGAACCGACGGCTACCGCTACCGAAGAGCCAACGGCTACCGCTACTGAAGAGCCGACGG
>JBBQIG010000179.1:0-8608 GCA_038324715.1 Anaerolineae bacterium
GTTGCCTCTTTACTCAGGCTAACTGTCTCAATCTCAACGACCTCCCCTGCTTGCAGAAGATCAAGCATCTCTTCTGCTTTTGGGGATGTCTCTGGCACAAAGATAAAGGAAATGGGATTGCCAATTGCTTCTGCTGCTGAATAGCCCAGAAGCCGTTCTGCGGCAGGATTCCAGCTTTGAATCAGCCCCTCAGCGCTGAGACACAGAATGGCATCATTTGCGGACTGAACAATGGTTGCCAGGTATGCAGCAGTCGCTTCGGCTTGCTTGCGTTCAGTAATGTCGCGGATGGTGGAGAGAAGTGCGATGCGCCGCCCCGCAGTGGTTAAAAAAGACGCACGAGATTCAACAATGCGCTTGCTTCCATTTGCACAATGAACGACCATTTCAAAGGTTGAAGGGGGCGAATCGCTGGTAAAAATATCCTTGTACTGGCGGAGTGCCCAGGCTCGCTTTTCTTGGGGAAAAATGAGTGCAAAACTCTGACCAATCACCTGCTCTGCCGTATATCCGTAGAAATGAAGATAGGCTGGATTTGCGTCCAGCACAATCCCATCCGTATCGGAGAGCACCATTGCGTCCGAACTCGTCTCCCACAGATATCGAAAGTGCGTCTCATTCGCATAGGATAACTGCTTTACTTGTGTGCGAATGGCCTGATCAGTTAGCAAGAGAGAGCCGAGTCCTTAAGAAATGAATAAAACAAGATAAAATAAAAATAGTATGAACACGAACACGATAGCTTGACGGGCCAGTGATTTATTGCGGTGATACCTTGGGATATTTCCAACTTTGGAGTGGTCGCACCCACCAGATTCTGCAAGATGCTACAAGCTAACTGGCAGTCGCAAATCTTCGGTTGTAAATATGATGCCCCTTTAACAGATACGCACCACTGGAGCCAAAAGTCGTGTGATTATCGCTTTACTTATCCTTTTATCTACCTTGTGTCTCTACCGTTCTACAGATATTCTAGAGAAATGATGCATCAAATCCACTTTTTATAGTTATTTCATCTAACCATTGCACCTTCCCTATTACTGTAAGACGTTACCCAAACACTTCACATCCTTGTCTCTATATCTTTCGGTATCTCTGTCATTTGGCTGCTCATTGGGCATGGCGACCGATGAGCTTGCTACGGTATTTTTGTTTGCCTAGCACGGCGTTGTGCAGTTGCGTTGCAGAAACTGTGGTGCGTGCAGAAGTTATTCGTAAAAGAGCATTAGGCGGCAGGAGCAGAAAAGGTATAGCGGGTCAAAAGCGAAAACATTTCGGTTTTGAGTTTGCCCTCGCCAAACCAAATCTAATTTTCTACTTGCTCCGAGTTATTGAAATCACGCATCCTCCCTTCTCATAGCGTAGTCGTATCACCTTCACAAGATTACTTGCCCAATATCACTTGTAATGAACGAGTTCCAGGTGCATTGCAGGGGTGCGTTTTCTACATGTATCTTTGGTTGAAGTAATTCTGACAAATCCGTAAGGTTTTTAAAGAGAAATAAGTATTTATCTGCTCGCCTACACGCACTTATAGTGCAATAGCGGCGTAAGGCTTGCGTCAGGTTTTCGGGTCTAGCCTTTGCATTGAGCGTGGCGCATTGAGGAACTTCATCACATATAGACATTCATATAGAAATATATGTAGAAATATAGCGAAGATATCACCATGAAATCGAAACTCTTACTCATTACTGAGCGACCAGACATTGTGCATGTGCAGGTACAGATGCTTGCACAAAGCGGCATAGAAGTCTCAGAACTTTCCTATTCAATTGCCAAGAACAAGACAAGTGCAGCAGACCTAAACGATTACAATCTGATTCTACTGAATATATTTGAAGAAAAGAACAATAGCCTAGAACTCTGCCGCAGGTTGCGTGCTGAATATCACAGTCCGATTCTTATGTTCGCTTATGAATACAACGAACGCTATCTTTTACATGCGTATGAGGCTGGTGCAGACGATTGTCTGGTGCAGCCGTTGAGTATGCCCCTCATGCTGGCAAAGGTACAGGCATGGCTGCGGCGTACTGA
Organism: Anaerolineae bacterium; assembly: GCA_038324715.1. Taxonomy (GTDB): domain Bacteria; phylum Chloroflexota; class Anaerolineae; order Caldilineales; family Caldilineaceae; genus QEUY01. Next base: position 2,038 of record JBBQIG010000179.1, read on the forward strand.
GCACAAAGAGGGTGGGAAAGGTCATCTTGAAGTACATAATTTCAAGTTTGATCCTGTCAAGAATGAACTCGTCACACCGGAAGATACCCTAGTCCGGTTGTCGAAACTTGAGGCACGATTTTTACACTTGCTCATTGTCAACAGTGGACGGATTGTCTCGACGGATCTCATTCTTCAGCGCGTTTGGCCCGACAGTATTGCCAATGAAGGCGACCGCCACATGCTTAAAGCGCTGGTGCACCGGCTGCGTCGAAAGATTGAACCCAATCCGAACGCGCCGGAGTATATTCACACAGTTCCACATGAGGGCTATAGCTTTCGCCTGCACTAGAAGTTGGGCGCAATTGCGCCCAACTTCTAGTGCAATCTAAATCTTTCGGTTGCCTTGCCTGTGTTGATCCCCCGATGCAACACAGGCAAGGCCTTGCTCTGCCCGAATTTGTATTGCTCCAGTAGTTCGTTCTCCCCTCGCACTTTGATCACCTTGCTTGGTAGCAGGATCATTTCAATTTTTGTTCTTAGCCCACAGAAAGGAATCATATTCACTTACCCTGCGCGTCTGCTCTTTAGAATCAGTTATAGAATCGAAGCGAGAACTGGCGCTGGTGCTAGTCGATCACACGACGCTTTGAATGTGCTCTCAACCGAATGTTGGGAAGGAATGAAAAGAGAGTCATGACAGATCCTACACCGACCGGTCCCGGATCCACACCAATCGTCACCACGAAACGGCTACCGCGCTGGCTGTTCCGTATCCTCATAGGTGCTCTGGTCGTTGCCTTGGTACTCATAGGGGCCTGGCTGCTGTACCAAGCCATCGTCACCTGATGAGATGCACAAACATTTCCGCCCCTAGTCAACTGATAGGTGCTGGAGGTTGCCGGCTATGGCCCAAGTCAGCGCACCAGCAATAGCAACCAATAATGCCGGTACTCACTTTCCTCCACAAATTGATAGGCGACACCTGCGGCGCGCAAATTAGGGTCAGTGAGTTGGCTACTGCCATAGCCTTCTATCCACTGTGCCACCACTTCTTCTGGTGTTGCTGTGCCTGCCGAGGAGAGCGTTACGGCTTGCTGGAACGTTTGGATTGCCTCGTTGCTGGCATCATTGAGTGTCTGTTCGACCTGGCCTTCATACGACTCCGCTTGAAGCAGTGTCTGCAAATGGGCATTGGCAATGCCCACTGCGGTTGGATCCATTGTCAACGGCGCTACCCCGGCTTGCTCACGGAGTTGGTTGATTTGCGCCAGGGCCACTTCTGGATACTCGGCGCGGTTGCGTCCGACACTGGCATCGGCAGTGGCAAAGAGATGCGTCCAATAGTGCTGATAGGGTGGCGTTGACGTATAGGCATAGCCTGCGCCAATCTCACGAAGGTCAGGATTCATGATGTTGGCACGGTGTCCAGGACTCTCGAGCCACCCCTCCACCACCATCTGTGCAGTGGGCTGTCCTGCTGCGATATTCTCTGCCGTTACCTGTGCCAGGTAACCCGCAGCAGCAATGCGGTCTTCCGCCTGATTTCCCTCGGGGTCTTCATGTCCATAGAAGTTCTCTGTTGCCATGCGGTTGCTATAGGCCATTGCCACCTCGCTTAAGAGCGGGCTTTCTGTCAATGGCATCAATCCAGCTTCCTCGCGCGCCTGATTGACGAGCAATATTGATTCTTGGGCTAAGCGCTCCGCCTGGGATTGCGTCTCGGTACTTTCGGTGATGGTGTCACTAGGTTCAAGAGTTGGCACACTGGGGGGCGCAACCAATGGGCTTGTGCTGGTGACGTTAGTGCTTGTGGAAACTTTCACTCTGCCATCCTCTAGATCGGGCGCTTGTGCGACAGGCATTGTGCCTGGCATACAGGCAGCCAATAGGGTGGTGGCTGCTAACAGGCTGCTGGTGATCAGCAGTTGCAGGCGCAACAATGCCTTGTTTTTCTTTGCCTTGTTTTTCTTTGGCTTGTTTTTCTTTGGATTCTGGTTATAGGTAGACTTGATTAGATTCTCCATTGATGTACCTCTTTGGTAAGTACCTCTTTTTTGTTCAGTAGCTCTTTGTTCAATTTTACCCTCTGTCGCATGCACTCTACTCGTTTCGATCCTGTGTAAAAAGCGGCGCTAAACAGTTTGCTGTGCGATGCGTTCGGGTGTGATGGGCAAGTGACGAATGCGCTGCCCGGTCAAGGCAAATAAGGCATTGGCAATTGACGCAGCGACGGGCGCGATCGGTGGTTCGCCCACGCCACGCGGCTTGCCATCGCCTGCTTCCAGCAATATGCTCTCCACATGGGGGGCATCGCGTATCGTCAACACAGGGTAATCTGTGAAGGTGGTGAGATTCACTTGCCCATCAGTAACACGGATCTGCTCCATTAGTGTAGAACTGACTCCCCACATGATGTTGCCCTCCATCTGTGCTCGTGCGCCATCCGGGTTGACAATCAAGCCGCAGTCCATCGCCACCGTCAACTGATGTACGCGTAGTCCGCCCGTCTGCGCATTGAGTGACACTTCGGCAATCTCTGCCACCACGGTATCTGCATCGCGCCCACAGGCTATGCCGCGGGCATGTCCGGCGGCGAGTTCTGTGCCCCACCCCGCCTTCTCCGCGGCGGCTTGCAGCACAGCACGCATGCGCTGACCGTTGCTGTCGTCGGGCAAGTGGTCGAGCCGGAATTGGAGCGGATCGGCGTTGGCGACATAGGCCAACTCGTCCATAAAACTTTCCAATGCAAAGGTATTTGCCAGCAGCCCCAGCCCACGCCACCAGCCTGTGCTCACGGGTAGGTCATGTTGCCAAGCCACCGTGCGGCGGTTGGGAATATCATAGGGAATCAAGGCCCCGCGATAGGCCCCAAAATCGGCTCCCATCACTGCCATCAAAACGGCGGGAAGAAATTGTGCTGCGACGCCGCCGCTGGCTTGCAGATGTTCCATCGCCTCAATGCGTCCATCTTCGCCAAGTTGTGCACGAAACTGATGGTGTGTGGGCGGGCGAAAATAGCCATAGCGAAATTCTTCGGGCCGCGTCCAGCCCACGTGCACAGGCACACCTGCTGCCTTGGCAAGCCGCGCCGCTTCGACCGCTACCTCAAAGCCACTCTTGCGACCAAAGCCACCGCCGATGTAGGTGGGGATGACCTCCACTGTCTCTTGATTGACACCAATCGCCTTGGCGACCAATTCACGCACCATATTAGGAAGTTGGGTAGAGACCCAAACGCGCACATGGTCGGGCTGCACATCTGCCAGTGCCGCTTGTGGCTCAAGCGGTGTTTGCACGGCAAAGGGTGTGCGATATTCGGCACTGTGGCTGGTGGTGCGGTCGAGGAGGGAGGGGGCATTGCCTTCATCTTGGATTGTGACACCCCCTCTACCGCCCACGGTGATGATCTCGTCAATCTCCTCTTGTTGCCAGAGCTTGCCGTTCTCCCAGGTTAGCTCAAGCTGTTCGAGTGCGGCTTGGGCTTGGCTGCGCGAATCGGCAACGACTCCGGCGAAATCGTCTTCAACCAGTACCGTGTGGACACCCGGTTGGCTGGCGGCTGTGCCCGCTTGTGCAGAGGTGAGCTTGGCTTCGAGGGTTGGCGGTCGTGCAATGGCTCCATATTTCATGCCCTCAAGACGCATGTCATAGCCATAGATGGCTGCGCCAGTCACCTTGTTCGGAATATCGACGCGCGGCATTGATTGACCGATCACCTCAAACTGACGGAAATCTTTGAGCGAGGGTGCTGCTTCGGGAATCTCCCATTCACCCTGATGATTGGCTACAATCTCATGGAAACTGATGCTCTGTTGGCTGCCAGTGGGTGATTCGACCGTGAAGCCGCGTTCTGCTAGCATGAGTGCGGTGGCGGGTTGTTGCAACTGGCGGCTGGCTTCGGTGCGGAGGAGTTCGCGCAAAGTTGCCGCGGCTTGGCGCAAGGGCGTAAAGGAGGAGGCGACAGAAGTGCTGCCCGTGGTGCCAAAGCCGTCTTGTGGACCCAGTGCGGTTGTGCCTTGCACAACTTCGAGATCGGCTGGGGCAATGCCTAACTCTTCAAGCGCCATTTGTGCCAGTGCGGTATGGACCCCTTGGCCCATTTCGACTTTGCTGACAAAGAGGCGGATACGGCTATCCTCTAGCACTTCGAACCACGCAAAAGGCTCGGCGGGCAAGGAACCGGGCGCGCCACCTGTTTGCAACATATCAACGATCTGCAAGCGTGCGTAGGGCAGTCCAAGCGGCACGCCGAGGGCCAAACCCGCACCCACCACACCGGCACCAATAAGGAAGCCGCGACGGCTGATGCGCCAACGGCGCGCGCTGGCAGAGGTTTCTGACGTAGGAAGATTGGATTTGCTCATGGCGTGGACTCCTGTTGGGCAGCGGCGGTAACGGCGCGCTTGATGCGTACATAGCAACCACAGCGGCAGTAATTGTTGTCCATTGCCTCAACGATCTCTTCGGCGCTGGGGGTGGGGTTTACTTGCAAGAAGGCAGCCGCGTTCATAATTTGTCCGCTCATGCACCAGCCACATTGGGGAACCTGCTCGTCGATGAAAGCCTGTTGCACCGGATGTAGTGTGGTCGTGCCATCAGGGTTTAGGGTGGCTAAGCCTTCAATGGTGCGGATTTCGGCATTTTCCAGCGAGGCAAGTGGGGTGACACAGGCACGCATGGCAACGCCATTGACATGCACAGTACATGCGCCGCACATACCCACGCCACAGCCGAATTTGGTGCCTGTGAGTCCAAGCTCATCGCGCAGCACCCAAAGCAGGGGGTCGGTTGGCGCACCTGCCACTTCGTACACCTGCTCGTTTATCTTCAACTCCATACTGAATTGCCTCCAAGAAAGCTCCTAAAAATTTCGTTATATTGCGATTCCGAATCTTGTGCGACATTTTCCACATGCATTTGTCCCGGTGAGTATCCATTCACGTGAGTATCTATTATAGTGGGGAAGCAAAATAGTCGTTAGCATACATATGCAGAAAACTCCATGCAAGAAACTCCACTGGCGTGTGGGCATAGAAATGTGGACGTAGAGGTGCCGTCTGGAGGGATTTCCTGTTTGCCGACCGGTTGGCTTCTTATACTCGCTGTTTTGGTCTTTATGGTTTGGTGTGATTCGGGGGTATGATGGCTTAATAGTAGAATTCCCCAACCCCACATCTGACAGATCAAAGAAATAATTGCAGAAATAATAGAGAAAATTTGAAGGAGACGTAATGCAACCGATCCGATTGGGCATTATTGGGGCAGGGTTGATCTGGATTCGCCGCCACCAGTTGACGCTTGCCAACCTGCCTGATGCGTTTACGCCCGTGGCTTTTGCTGATCCCAGCGAGGAACGGCGCAACCAAGCTGCCGAAGCTTATCCCAATGCGACTGTTGTGGCAGAGTCTGCCGCATTGCTGGCACTGCCCGAGGTAGAGGCTGTGGTGGTGTTGACCCCGATTGCGCTCAATGCGCCGGTGGCATTGGCTGCGCTGCAAGCGGGCAAGGATGTAATTATGGAGAAGCCAATTGCGCGCTCGGTGGCTGAAGCCGAGAATTTGCTGGCGACGGCAAAGCAGATGGGCAAGCGGCTTTATGTGATGGAGCAGATGGGGTACCGCCGCGCCGAAGAGATTTTGGCGGAGACGATTGCCTCTGGCGAAATTGGTGACTTGGTCATGTGGGAACGTGTTTCCCATTCCGATGTAGACCAGGAGCGCGGGCCAATGAGCTTTGCCTCCACCCCTTGGCGCAAAGAGGCGAACTTCCCCTTGGGCACGCTCTTTGATGGCGGTATTCATGTGATTGCCGCGCTGACCAAGACCTTTGGCCCTCCCCAGCATGTATGGGCAACGGGAAAGAAGTTGCGCGAGGAATATGGGCAATTTGACCATGTGACGATGCTCTTTCACTATGCTAATCGCAGCACAGGCATGTTGAGCCATTCTTCTTCCCTTTCCTCTGACCAAAATCACTTTACGATTTATGGGACTGACGGCACGATTGTGGTGGAGCAAACGCAGTTGTTGGTGCGCAAGCATCATGAGGTGGCGCGCGCGGTTGCGTTGCTAGAGGAAGATTCCAACATGAACTTGTGGCAAGCGCTGGCAGATGCGTTTCACAAGCAGATTACGCCCTTCTATACAGCCGAGAAGGCGATCCAAGATGTGCTGATTCTGGAGAAGGTGAATCAGGCGATTCAGCAGAATCAGGTGATGCAGGTGAAAGCTGGGGGATGAGCCTGCGCTGGGATGGTATTGGACTGAGTTGAAAGAACCTTCCTCGGAGCCGGAAGCTCCAAGGAAGGGGGGATGGCACTGTTATTCTGAAACAATAGGCGTATTAAAACAGACTTACACACAAGATTGAATGGAGCGAAAGATGGCGCAGTTGACGCAGCAACAAATGTTGGACGAGTTGAAGAACTTTGATACTCCTTCCATCACCAACGTCGTGGCAACCTATCCTACCAGTTCGACTTGCTTGGGGTTGTACAATCCGTGGACTGAAAACTGGTATACCGACCAGACGATTCGCTGCATGTATCCTGAAATGGGGCGCTTGGTGGGCTATGCCGTGACCTGTGTCT
>JBBQIG010000180.1:0-8591 GCA_038324715.1 Anaerolineae bacterium
TCCCATGTGGCTATGGATAATTTTGATCATCTTCTTTGCGGTCACTACCTTTAGTCAATGCTCAATGTTAGGCGTTCCTGCTGCTTAATTCATGAACTGGGAAAGAATTGCAGACGCGTTAGCTTCATGGCATGACCAACAACAACGGTCATTGCCGTGGCGCAACGCGCCCGCGGGTCAACGTGATCCCTATGCGGTCTGGATCAGCGAGATTATGGCGCAACAGACGCGCGTGGAGACGGTGGTGGATTACTTTAACCGCTGGATGCAACGCTTTCCCACAATTGCGGCACTGGCGGCTGCGGATCAGCAAGAGGTGTTAAAGGTGTGGCAAGGGCTGGGCTATTATGCGCGCGCGCGCAATCTACATCGCGCTGCGCAATTGGTTGTGAGCGAGCATGGTGGTCTGCTGCCTGTCGAGCGCGGCCCCTTGCGCCAGTTGCCAGGGATTGGGGATTATACCGTCGGGGCCATTTTAAGCCTTGCCCATAATCATCCCGAACCGATCTTAGATGGCAACGTCAAGCGCGTTCTGAGCCGATTGGCAGACATTGACCAGCCGGTTGACCAACCTGCTACGCTGCGCACCCTGTGGGGGCTGGCGCGCGAAGTGGTGGAGGCGGCAGAGCCGGGACAAGCTGGCGCGGTCAATGAGTCATTGATGGAACTGGGCGCGCTCATTTGTGTGCCCGCCAACCCACGTTGTCTGCTCTGCCCTGTGGTGGCTCATTGCCAGGCGGCAGCCAATGGCACACAAGGTCAACGCCCTGTGACTTCACCCAAGCGACAAACACCTCATTATGATGTGGCTGCTGGCGTTATTTGGCAGGGGGAGATTGGTGCTTCGCGCGTGCTGATTGCTCAGCGTCCACAAGATGGTATGTTGGGCGGCTTGTGGGAATTTCCTGGCGGCAAATTAGAGCCAGAGGATGCCGATCTACCTGCTTGCTTGGTGCGGGAGATTCGTGAAGAGTTGGGCATGGAAATTGAGGTGGGGGCACAGGTGGCAACGGTGCGCCATGCCTATACCCATTTTCGGATTACGCTCTATGCCTTTCATGCGACGCATGTGAGTGGCGAGCCGCAGACGTTGGGGTGCGCGGCATGGCAGTGGGTGACATTGGATGAACTTGATGCCTACCCCTTTCCTGTGACGGATCTAAAGATTATCCAGGCACTGCGTAAGTCAGTGGCAAGCGCGCCACCAAGCGAAACAAACGGATAGAAGAATAGAACGAGCCGCTCCTTTTGGAGCTCGTGAAATAGCGCACTGACTATTGAGTATCGCATGCTGAGTATCGATAAGGAGCCTCTCTGTGGTAGCTAACCCAACGCCAACTCTGCGTGAACGTGCGCCGTGGATTGCCGCGCTGATTGGAGTTGTGTTGGTGGTTGTCGCGGGTGCGGCTGTCCTATTGTCTGCCATCACATCCGGTGCGTTCTTGTCTGCTGCTGACACTTCGCTTGCCTCTGATCCGGCGCTCTTGCCCACGATTTTGCCGACTGTTCCGCCCACTAGCACGCCACCCACTCAGCGCCTTGCCCTCCTGCCTGTGGCAACGACTCCTGCTCCGGCACTGATGATTGTGCCGCCAGCATCTACTCGCCCGAACTCACTCGCTCCTGCTGCCACACAGCCTGCGCTGAACATTTCCACTACATTGCCAGGCGAGAGTGGCGGGACAAATGTAGGTGCACCATCGGCGAGCCAATCGGGGGTGGTGATTATTACGCCGCCACCGACTGCCACACCACTGCCTACGGTAACGCCTACCGATACTCCCACCGTAACGCCTACGCCGACCCACACGCCGACCACTACGCCCACAGAGACTTCTACATCAACACCTACTTCTACGGCAACACCCACGGTGACGCCTGCCGATGTCAATGTGCTGGCGGCTCTGGTTCCTGGTGCCGCGCCACCTACCTTGCCACCAGACCCCTCAGAGCAACAGTTTCTCGCCACGGGAGCAACTTTGGCTGCGGGCTATGCGATTGCAATTCCGGCGCTAGAGGCACAGGTTGCCGAATTCGATGCGGATTCGATGGTGCTGACTCTGGGGGATTGGGCACGCGAGACGAGCGGGTTGATCAAGACGTTGCGTGACTTGAACAGTACGGTGTGTGCTTTGCCTGTGCCACCCCGTTATGCTGCCAGTTGGGGCGAGATGTTGCGCGCTGTGGATTTGCTGGATGCTGCGCTGAACGATTTGGAAGAAGCCATTAGCCTTTATAAGCTAGAGAAGTTTGCTGAGTACAAAGAGAAGCTAGCTGCGGCAAAGGCAGTGTTGGGAACGGTCACTCCCCAGTTTGTGCCATTGCCTATTGCGCCTGAGTTGCCTGTTGCCATCGCCACAGAGACAACGCCTACATTTGCCACGAGCGTGCTTCTGGCAAGTGGAGCCGTTCCCACGCTTACGCCTGTGCCTGGTACTGTTGTGACGGGTGTTGTGGGTAAGGGTGGCCTGCCAGTGGACGTAACGCCTGTGCCTACGGCGGCAATACCATGACTAAACTCTCGCGGCTTGCCTATCGTCTCACTCGGTACAGTTGGCGAAACATTTCTACTTGTGCTTTCGTACTCTAACAGAGAGAGCATTGTGCATCTGGTTTTAAATGCTCCTGTGTGTACGCGCATAAGCGTGAAATAGGTTCTGGAGAAGTAGTATGTTTGCTTCAAATCATCGTAAGATTGCCATCTTCTTGGCGATTACCTTTCTATTAACTGCCGCGGTTTATGCCGTGGTCATTCCGGCTGGCACATTGGGGGCAATGGTCGTGGTGCTGATGTGGGCACCGGGCATTGCCGCGCTGGTGACGCAGCTGATTACCACACGCTCAGTGGCTGGGTTGGGGTGGCGCTGGAGTGGAACGCGCTATGCGCTGATCAGCTTCTTTATCCCTTTGCTGCTTTGTGTGGTGGTCTATGGTCTAGTCTGGGGAGTGGGTTTGGTTCCCTTTACCTCGGTGGAACTTGTGGATACTGTCGCCGCAGCTACTGGCAGACAGTTAACATTACCCATCGCCATCTTGACCACCGTGATCGTGATCTTCCCGCTGAGTATGCTAACGTCACTCGGTGAGGAGATCGGGTGGCGGGGGCTGTTGGTGCCGGAACTTGCCAAACGCTATTCTTTTGGCCTGACGGCCTTGATCAGTGGCGCAATCTGGGCACTCTATCATGTCCCTGCTATTCTCTTTACTGATTACAGTAGCCGCGCCCCACTCTGGTATGCGCTGCTCATGTTCGTTCTCATGGCGATTAGCGCCTCATTTGTCTTTGCATGGCTACGCCTGAAGTCGGGAAGCCTGTGGACGGCTGTGATTCTGCATGCCAGCCATAACCTTTTTATCCAGGCTATTTTTGACCCCATGACGCTTGACTTTGGGTTGACTCCCTATCTGACCACAGAGTTTGGCGCAGGGCTGGCAGTCGCCTACACGTTGTTGGCGATCTACACTTGGACGCGGCGTAGAGAAGTGGAGCAGGTTGGCACAGATGATACACCCTTAAACGCATCACCTGTGCTACAGCGCTAATCGTGTCATTCCACCTTCGAGGAAGCCACCCAAAGGGTTCCCGGCTTCCTCCGAAGGTTTTCGTTGCCCTTCTTCGGAGCTGGGAGCTCCAAGGAAGGGGTGCTCCTTAGCTGTGTGAGTTAAGCAAAAAAAGACCGGAAGCCATTTGGCCTCCGGTCTTTCTGATCTGTTTTGCGAAAGCAACCGTTGATTAAGCGGCTGTGCGATATTCGCGTGGCAGGTGGATGGGATGCCCTTGCTGATTGTAGAGCGTGGGAGCCTTGCCCTGCGTAAAGACTTCACGCGTGACCTCACAACGCACAATATCTTCGCGGCTGGGAATTTCAAACATCACATCCAAGAGCGCTTCTTCGACAATGGCACGCAAACCACGTGCGCCGGTCTTGCGTAAGAAGGCTTCGGTCGCAACAGATTCTAGCGCATCGGGAGCGAACTCAAGTTGCACATCATCCATCGCAAAAAGGCGCTGGAATTGGCGCACGATGCTATTTTTCGGCTCTGTCAAAATCCGTACCAAGGTCTTGCGATCAAGCCCTTCCAGGCTGACCAAGACGGGTAAGCGACCAATGAACTCTGGGATCAACCCATAGCTCAAGAGATCGTCGGGCATGACTTGGCGCAGGTAGTAGCTTTCGTCGCGACTCTCTTTTTCCATGCGGCGAATGTGCAATTCGCGCTGGCGCTCGGTCAGATCGTCGGGCAGCGGTGCGCTCTCCTGTTCAATAAGTTGGCTATTGCTGGGCACTGGCTGTGTGTTGTTATTGTCATTGCTGACAAAGCCCAGTGTCCCGCGCCGGTGGAGCCGCTTGCGCACGCTGCCTTCTAGGTGGGCAAATGCTCCACCACAGATGACCAGAATATTGCGCGTGTTGAGTTGGATAAACTCTTGCTGTGGATGCTTGCGCCCAGAGCCTGGGGGTACATTGGCGACAGTGCCTTCGACGATCTTGAGCAGCGCCTGTTGTACACCTTCGCCAGAAACATCACGCGTGATGCTGGGGTTGTCACCATTCTTGCGCGCAATTTTATCGATTTCATCGATATAGATAATGCCATGCGCTGCGCGATCTACGTCCCAATCCGCATTTTGCAAGAGGCCAACCAGGATAGTTTCCACATCCTCGCCCACATAGCCTGCTTCGGTGAGGGTGGTGGCGTCGGCAATCGTGAAGGGAACATCAATAAGTTTGGCGAGCGTCTGGGCCAAAAGTGTTTTGCCGCTGCCCGTGGGGCCAATCAGCAACACATTGCTCTTGGCTAGCTCGACATCGCCCGCCTCTTGTTCCACCACAGCCTCGCGGCGCTCCCCACCTGCGCGCACGCCAAAAACGCGCTTGTAGTGGTTATAGACCGCCACCGAGAGAACTTTTTTGGCGCGATCTTGGCCGATTACATATTGGTCTAGGTGTTCGACAATGGCGCGCGGGCTGGGAATGGTACGTGTTTCGCTCTGGCTGCTGTTGCTTGGCTGGACGGTGCTACCATGTCCTTCTTCGGCCAAAATTTCCGCACCCAACAGTACACACTCATCACAGATATAAACATCGCTCGGCCCTTCAATGAGCCGATGAACCTCGGAGCGATCTTTTCCGCAGAAGGAACAGCGGGGTTCTCTTGGATATGGGGTCTCTGCCATCGGTCTCTTCTCTACTCCCTCGTGTCAACACATGTTTCATGCGACTCACGCTGAACGCCAAAAGGTGCAAACTGCACTCACATGATCGACAAAGACTGACGTAAAATGGAGCATTTGCGCCATTCAGTTGCGCCGAACTTCTACTGCACGCGCCGATTGGACAAATGCCCCATCTTCATAATCTACTCGTACCTATTTGCTCGGTTTACTCGTGCCCAAGTGTGACGAAAGCAATGGGACTCGTTTAGCTGTCCCCACCGTTCATGGCGATTTGAGGGACAACAATATCCCCATCCTTCACCTGAACGACGTCGCTAATATCACCAACAACTTCATCAACCAAGCCGTAATCTCTGGCCTCAAGCGCGTTCATGTAGCGATCGCGCTCGAAGTCCTTTTCAATATCCTTCCAACCGTGACCAGTATGCTTGCCCACAAGGTGGAACAATTGGGTCTGGATACGCTCTTGCTCGCGGAAGGCGATACGGACATCTTCAGTATAGCCCTGTGCGCCACTGCTGGCGGGGTGTAGATGGATGGTGGCATGGGGCAAGGCATAACGACGGCCCTTTGCGCCCGAAGCCAACAGCACTGTACCCATGGATGCAGTCACACCCACTGCCCAGGTGTTCACAGGTGCGTTGATCATCTGCATGGTGTCATAGATCGCCAACCCGGCATAAATGCTGCCGCCAGGGCTGTTGATATACATATTGATGGGCTGATTGCCATCATCGCCATTCAGATAGAGCAACTGTGCCACAATCAAGTTGGCAATTTGGTCGTTAATTGGTGTGCCAAGAAAAATAATACGTTCTTTCAAAAGCAGGCTATAAATATCATAGGCCCGCTCACCACGGCTGCTGGAATCAATAACCATGGGAACTAGGTTGGTTGGGTTAATCATCTCATAATCTCCAATCTTTTGAGAAAAGACCCGGATGGTAGTGCCGTGTAGGTAAAAGCATTGTGCTTTTATTTTTGCGGTATATAGTAAATGCTTCCTTACAATACCCTTTGCACAAATCCAACTTAGTAATCAGGCTCCAATTGCCCGTTTGCATTGCGTTAGTAATTTGCTAGCAAATTATTAGGCAGCAGGGCTGGACGATGCTGGTTCGTCGTCGGCTGTTTCGCTAGCCGTTTCAGGTGTAGCTTCGCCTTCTGCAGATGCTTCGACAGGTATCTCGGCTGACATCTCTGTGGATGTCTCTGCAGATGTCTCTGTCGCGGCTGTTGCCTCAACTGCTTCTGGCTCGGAGCCGGGCGCAGGTAGCTCTGGCAACTCATCACCACGCACAATTGCCAACAGGCGGGCAATGCTCTTTTCTTGCAAGATTTGGCTTTCGAGCACAGATCGACCGGAGCCACTCTTCATCATCGACCGCAAAGCGCGCACGCCCTCGGCAGATTCTTCGGTCTCGTCACCCACCATTTGGTCAATGCGCTCGTCAATCTCTTCATCTGTCACACCAATCGCCTCGCGGCGGAAGAGTTCGGAGATGAGCAGGTTGCGCTTTGCCATGATTTCGGCTTGCGGGCGCAGGCTTTCACGATAGTCCTCAAGGCTTTGACCGATTTGTTGCAGATATTGCTGAATATTCTCAATGCCATATTCGCGCAGTTGGCGCTCTAGCTGGCTTGCCATCGTGTCAATTTGGTCTTCCACCACAGTAGGGGGATAGTCCATTGTGCTCTGTGCCATGAGGGCATCCAGTGCCTTTTCGACATAGGCATCTTCTGTCTCGCTCTGCTTTTGCTCGAGCAGTGTGCTGCGGATGTTGGCCTTTAGGTCTTCAAGTGTTTGGAATTCAGGGCCGACCATTTGGGCAAAGGTGTCATCCAGTTCAGGCTCAGTGTTGGCCTCAATTTTGTGCAGCTTGACGGTGAAGCGCGCTTCTTTGCCTGCATGAATGCTTTGGCTGTCGGCGGGCCAACTGAGGGTAAATTCCTTCTCTTCGCCAGGACGCATTCCGAGCAGTGCTTCGTCAAAGCCAGGAGGATCCATTGGATTTTCCTCATCAGGCGTCACATCCCAATCGGTTTCGTCGAGCACAACAATCTCTTCGCCACCTTCTTCCCCATCTTTTTCGGTGGCAGGAATCACGCTCTTGACATCGAGGGTAAGCAAATCGCCATATTCGCTGGGGCGATCTACCTCACCATAGGAACTGAAGCGAGCGCGGTTTTGATTTAGCTCTTCTTCAATCTCTTCGTCACTGACTTCCGTTGTGGGTTCCTCAACGCGCAGGCTGCGATAATCACCCAGGTCAATCTCTGGCTCCAACGGCACAATAAACTTGTACGTCAGCGGCTCCAGGCTCTCCACATCCAACACACCAGGGGCATAGGGTTCTAAATTCGCCTCTTCTAGCGCCTGAGGATAAATCTCTTGGCCGAGGGGTTCAATAAATTCATTGAAGAGGGTTGGTAATCCTACGTACTTGACCAACAAGTCGTATGGGGCCTTGCCTTTGCGAAAGCCAGGGATACGATACTCGCCGGCAGCTTTGCGTGCCGCCTTGCGGAGTTCTTGTTGCACGCGCTCTTGGTCAATTACGACGCGCATGGCGATCTGGCGTTGTTCCATCGGTTCAGTGGTAATCTGTAACGGCATTTTATTCCTCTTGTTTCCTCAGTTTTTTTTCCGGTGACTGCTTCAGCAATCACTGGGGTAGTGCCAGACTCTTGCTGTGTTGTTTCCGCTATGTTGTTACACTCAATATTCTGTGCTGATATTCTGTATTGCTCTGCTCACTATCTTGAGCCATCAACAAGGATTCGCCAGACAACTGGAACTAGCCAGGTTGATTTTTGTGCGCTGCTATAAAACGACACTGTAAAACTACAATTGTATGAGTATAGCATACGCATGTAGGCAGATCAAAGATTTTGGGTTGATTGTACCACATGACAATTTGTCAAATTTTGTAGCTGTGTGGCAAGTGCCGAAAAACAGCTTTTTCTGTCGTGGGGTGGGGATGTATTCAGAGCTTGAAGTTCTAAGGCCTGTGCTGGGCGCACAGGGCGAATGAGAAAGGCGATGAGGGAAAATGTTGTTCTTGTAACCTCTTCGCCTGAAAATGGTACTTATTTGTGAAGGCCTTCAGCTTTATCAATTCAGCGAAATTATCGGCAAGGTTAAGAGTTATGAGCATCGTGCAATGCAGCTAGCAGAGGTAGTCACTGCCGCGCAAGCGGGCGACAAAGAAGCGTTCGACCAGCTTGTCATCCAGTTTCAAGATATGGCCTATGCCAGTGCCTATGCCATTACGGGTGATTCACAGTTGGCACAAGACGCGGCGCAGGAAGCATTTCTCGACGCGTATCAAAATTTGGCACAACTGCGCCAACCTGCCGCATTTCCGGGTTGGTTCAGCCGCCTCGTCTTCGGACGCAGCCACCGGCTGGT
>JBBQIG010000181.1:0-8586 GCA_038324715.1 Anaerolineae bacterium
CGAATGCGATTTGGCTAGTGCCATTTAATCATTGCGCGCCGAATCCGTTCGCAAGCACGCCCACAGTGTCAAGCTATGCCCGCGCCTCGCAGCCATCGCGCAGGGCTTGCAGGCCACTGTCTGCACCGGGTGAGATCATGGCTGTGACGCGCATGTGGGGGGTCAGGCGCGTGTTGGCAGTGGGGATAACGCTTTGATGCTCGTCGCGGCAGGCAACCAGGATGCAGCCTGCGGGCAAGCCCAATTCGCGCACCAATTTTCCGGCAAAAGCTGATTCGGGCTGCACTTCCATCTCCACCACAATGGGCTGCTCGGTGCTGGCTTGGATGCCGTTGCGTTTGAGGTCGCGCTCCAACAGGCGTTCGTAAATGGGCACATCTTGCAGATGCTCGGCCACAAGGTAGGCGCAGAAACAGGCTGTCATCAGCGGTAGCAATTGCCAGTAGTTGCCTGTCATCTCAATGATTAAAATGACGCCTGTCAAGGGTGCACGCACAATGGCTGCGAAGTAGGCTGCCATGCCTACCACAGCGAAGATTTCAGGCTGGGTTACTATGGTTGGCAGCAGGAACTGCATAAGTTGACCAATCCCCAAACCAATCAGCGCGCCCAGAGCAAGTAATGGCGCAAAAATTCCACCCGGTGCACCTGTGCCATAACTGGTCATGGTCATTAGAAAGCGCACGAGGAACCAGACTGGAATCAATGCCAATGAAATATGCCCCATCAGGATTGACTCTGTTAACTGATGACCGCCGCCGCCAGAGATGGGCGCAAACCAGCCAATTAGGCCCACCGCACCGCCTACGCCAGCAACTGCCCATAGGCGTCTGCTTGGCGTGAGCCTGTCAAATAATTCAAGGGTAAGGACTAAAGTTTGATTGAAGAAAACACCAAGAAATCCAGTTGCCAATCCAACCAAGATGAAGATCGGCAATGTTGTCAGGGGGGGGGCGGGATAATCGGGGATGGCGAAGACGGGTAGTTGTCCAGAGACGGAACGAGCTAAAATATCCGCCACGGCTGCAGCGATCAAAGCTGCCCCAAAAATACCGCGTCGGAAATCCCGTTGTAATTCTTCCAGCACAAAGATAAATCCCGATAGTGGGGCGTTGAACGCTGCCGCTAGGCCAGCGCCAGCCCCCGCTGCAATCAAGGTCAGACGTTCACGCGATGATACTTTTAGATATTTACTGAGAGCCGCCGCGACAGCCCCACCCATTTGCACTGTGGGGCCTACGCGGCCCAAGGCAAGCCAGCTGCCAATTGCCAACACTCCGCCGAAAAATTTCACTGGCAGAATCTGTTCCCAGTGCATCTCACGATAGCGGCGTAAGACGGCTTCTAGGTGAGGGATGCCACTGCCACTCGCTTCAGGCGCATAGTTGCGCACCAAGCTGACTGCAACTACGGTTCCTGCTGCACTTAGCGCAACGGGGATGATCCAACCATATGGGAATTGATGAGACCAGTTGAGCATGTTGAATCTAAAATCGTCCATGATTACCAGGGCCGCGCGAAAAGCAATTGCGACTGCGCCTGTTACCAAACCAACGAGGGCAGCGCGGGGAAATATGCGCCGGCGTTGCTCATGAACATAGAGGTATTCATCTACCTCTGACTCGATTTCTCTCTTGTTCTCTTGACTAGACAAAACAGGCGTGGAATGCATAAAGCGCGGCTCTTTCAGAAGGTGAAGTGGGATTCACACCTCGTCACTATATGCCATTTGGGCATGCAATGACGATAAGTAGATCAGGGTGCGTTTTTAGATGGTTTATGCACTTTGGCAATGGCTTTGACTGTGGATCCGCAGAAGGGGCAAATGGCGGTTTGTGAACCATTCCAGCGCACTGTGGTGGTATTTAATGGCCCACCGCAGTTGGGGCAATGTTCCGGCAGATGAAGTTCACGGGCGGTTGCAAGTGCTTGAGTCTCTTTGTTTTTGTTGACATAAGCTATAATGGCGGCTTGCGTCAAGGCACTGATGGCAATTAGCACGAATATGCCAGGGAAGATCCACCCTTGCCAAAAGAGAATTGCCAAGCCAATCAGCCAAATTGCACCATGGATTTTTTCCCACTGAGGAGGCAACTCTTCTTTGTCTTTACCTCTCTCCCTGTCCCTGTCCCTGTCTCTATTTCTGTCTGGGCTGCTCACAATCGATCCCTTCAGTGTATGAGGTGGCGTTTCACTTGTAAGATCATGATTTAGTTTCACCAGGAAGTCACAACCATACTAGGATAGCGCGCAGAAGCCACAACGTCAACCGAAACAGGCTTTGTGCCAGGGCAATCGCGTTTAATTTTTTCTCTCTGGTGATCGCGCTTGTGCATATCGGTTTTTCGCTATTGCCAAGCAATTGGTGAGCGTTGCCTCCAGTGTACAGAGAATTTATACGCGATTGCCCTAGCTTTGTGCTTCGTTCGCAACTCCGGCTTCTTTTAAGTTTTGGAGAGTGTCACCAAGTTTTACTCTGTCAGTATAACCAGTTTGTCATATTTTATGTGCCTGGATATAGTCTATAGATACAGTATGAGATAGAGCTATGTGATGTAATGCAGGAAGTGGTATTCAGAAAGCTTCGTCAGTGACGCAGTAATATTAGAGGGAAAGGCATTGTGATGACAAAGGTGGTGGTTACTGGGGCTGGTGGATTTATTGGTCATCATCTTGTGAATTTTTTGAAAAAACAAGGCTATTGGGTGCGTGGGGTAGATGTCAAACGCCCTGAGTATGGAGCAAGTCAAGCGGACGAATTTCTTCTTCTCGACCTTTCTCTGCGCGAGGATTGTCTTGAGGCAACAGGCGATATGGAAGAAGTTTATGCGCTGGCTGCCGATATGGGGGGGATGGGTTACATTTCGGCAAACGCCGCCCACATACTCCATACGAATGCTCTCATCAACCTTCATACTATTGCGGCTGCCCGTCAAAATGATGTACGACGCTATTTGTTTACATCCTCTGCTTGTGTTTATCCAGACTATCGACAGCGCGAAGTAGATATTGCTCCGCTGAAAGAGGAAGATGCTTTCCCTGCCCACCCCCAGGATGCTTATGGATGGGAAAAGTTGATTGCCGAACAACTTTGTGAATATTATGCTCAGGATTATGGTTTAGAGACGCGCATTGTCCGCTTCCATAATATTTTTGGGCCATTGGGTACGTGGGATGGTGGGCGCGAGAAGGCTCCTGCGGCGATGTGTCGCAAGGTGGCGATGGCAAAGTTAACTGGTAATCCCGTGATTGAAATTTGGGGTGATGGCGAGCAGACACGCTCCTTTTGTTATATTGATGATTGTGTCGAGGGGATGACGCGGCTCATGCGCTCCGATTACGCTCACCCGCTGAATTTGGGCCAAGATCGACTTGTGACGATTAACCAGTTAGCCGAGTTGGTCGCTGAGATTGCAGGCGTGCAAATTGTCAAGAAGCATATTTCTGGGCCGCAAGGTGTGCGGGGACGTAACTCTGACAATACAAAGTTGCGGGCTGTGCTAGCGTGGGAACCAGTGATTTCACTGGAAGAGGGCTTGGCGAAGACATATCGCTGGATTGAAGGGCAAGTGCAGGAGAGACTCGCTACCCCTATGGCATAAGCATGGGTTTTTTCTTTACTTCAATTGCTTAGGTGCCGCGCGGTTTAAGTCCTGCGGCTTGGTAGACGCTATCGATGACGCGCATGTTGGCAACGGCGTCTGTCATGTTGGTGGGGAAGGGTTCGCCTGTGTGTACGGCGCGGATGAAGGCGGCGAGTTGATAGTTGTAGGTGGGCAACATTGCCACTCGTTCGCTGCGTTTCCCTGTTGCGCTACGGATGCGTAGGCGGTGATAGTATTGCGGCAAATAAGGATTGCTCATCTGAAGTTCGCCCTTATCGCCTATGACTTTGGCGGCAAGATCGAGCAGCGTGGGTGACCACATTGAACAACGAATTTTCCCCGTGCTGCCATTTTCAAAGCGAAATTGCGCTTCTAGGGCGCGATCAACTTCGGGGGCGCGCAGCCATGCGCGTGCCTGTGTGACCGTTGGCTCGGCTCCCATCAGCGTTCGCAGCAGATGGATTGTGTAACAACCGACATCCATTAAAGCTCCACCGGCTAAATCATAGCGCCAGCGAATGTCTCCATAACGGTAAAGGGGAATGCTCATGCGCGTTTCGACGTGCTGGAGGGTGCCCAATTCTCCACTTTGAATGATTTCTAGCGCACGGATTGTCATTGGATGGTAGCGATAGTGGAACGCTTCCATAAGCACGTACCCTGTGCGTCGGGCTACTTCTGCCATCTGTTGCGCTTCTTGCGTGTTGGATGCAATAGGCTTTTCGCAAAGAACATGCTTACCCGCCTCTAACGCACGTATGCTCCACTCGGCGTGCAGGCTGTTGGGCAGGGGGTTGTAGATTGCATCAATTTCAGGGTCGGCAATTAAGTCGGCATACGAAGTATAGACGCGTGGTAATTGGTGGCGCGCTGCAAAGGCGCGGGCGCGCTTTTGATCACGTGCCGCAACTGCTACCACTTTGGCCCCTGGAACTTTCCGCGCGGGAGCAATGATGGCGCGTGGGGCTATGCGAGCCGCACCGAGGATGCCAAATCGCAAGGGGGCATTTTCTTCTTTGCGCAGAGGAACGCTTGCGAACTCAGACATTTTTGTAGTGAGAGTCGAAGTTAGAATCGTAACGATAAAGTGAGCGATCTACGGCATAGACCGCTAAGTCAACTATCCAAAATGCCGGGCATCATCTCTAGGGGGAATGGTTCAGGACGGGCAAGCGCACTTTCAAGGGAAATATGACGCGCTTGATCTGACGCGACGTGGATAGATTCCATAATTTCTAAAACATGAAAAGCTAGCTCTCCACTGGCGCGATGGCTACGCCCACTTTGCAAGGCATGGGCCATATCAGCAACACCCAATCCCCGGCTGTTGGTTGTGTAGGGGAAGGGAATGGGGATTTCTTGAAATTCGGTGCTGCCCGCGCTGCGCAATCGCACCGGCCCGCCAAAGGTATTGGGGTCGGGAACGCTCAAGGTTCCCTGCGTGCCATAAATTTCGATGCGCGGGAGTTCGGCTGACCAGACATCAAAGGTAGTGATGATGGTGGCAATGGCACCCGCTTGAAAATCGAGAACGCCTACCACATGGGTTGGAATTTCAACTTCAATTTTCTGTCCATACTTTGGTTGGCTGGTGATGGTGCGCTCTGGGAATGTGGTGCGGGTTGCCCCTGTGACCCGTGCGACCGGGCCGAGCAATGATACCAACGCTGTGAGGTAGTAGGGCCCCATGTCGAACATGGGGCCGCCCCCGTGCTGATAGTAGAACTCTGGGCTGGGGTGCCAGTGTTCGTGCCCGTGTGACATCATAAAGGCAGTGGCTGCCACAGGCGTGCCGATCCACCCATCATCAATGAGCTTGCGACAGGTCTGAAGTCCACCACCTAAAAAGGTGTCGGGCGCACAGCCCACAAGTACCCCTGCGTTCTGTGCTTGTTCCAAGATTTGTTGCCCATCTGCCACGTTGAGTGCGAGGGGCTTTTCGCTGTAGACCGACTTGCTATGTGCTATCACCGCTTGGGCAACTTCGGCGTGGGCACCTGGAATCGTTAGGTTAATAACAATTTCGATCTCTGGATGGTCTAGCAGTTGATCGACTGTGAGTGCCTGAATATTGTACTCTGCGGCTTTACCTTCTGCGCGCGCCATGTCGAGATCAGCACAGGCTACCATTTCGAGAATGGGGAAAGTTTGGGGCGCTTTTAGGTAAATGCCGCTAATGGTGCCACAGCCGATAATGCCGATCTTCGTCATAGATGCCTCAAGTAGTTGCAATGGTGTTGGGTTGGGCAGGAGCTTTGGCTTGTTATGCCATCTCTTCGGCAGGCTCAGTATCTACTTCAGCTTCGGCGTTGAATTCTTCCAATGTTACCACTCGACCATCACGCAAATGCAGCACTTTATCCACATGCTCATCCACGGCATTGTCATGGGTTGCCATGAGCATGGTCGCATTGTGGTCGCGTACCATTGAACGGAAGAGGTGCATCATCTCTTCGCCTGTTTTGCTGTCCAACTCGCCAGTTGGCTCATCGGCGAGGATGAGGCGCGGGCGGTTGGCGAAGGCGCGTGCAACGGCTACACGTTGCTGTTGACCGCCGGACATTTCGTAGGGGCGATGATCTACCCATTTGCCGAGGCCTACTACCTCTAAACTCTCCATGGTGCGCTTATGCCGTTCTTGACCACGTACACCTATCATACGCAGCATTAGTTCCACATTTTCATAGGCAGAAAGCGCAGGCAGCAGACCGAGCGATTGGAAGATGAAGCCGACTTGGTGGCGACGCCATTCGGTTAGCTTGTTTTCATTCCAGCCGCTGATCTCTTCGCCCAAGATGCGAATTTTACCTTTGGTGGGTTTATCGAGGCCACCAATGCAGTTGATCAACGTCGTTTTGCCACTACCCGACCGGCCTTTGAGGGCAATTAACTCGCCAACACCAATGTTCAGGTTGATACCGCGTAAGGCTGGAATCTCGAGATCGCCTAAAGTATAGACGCGCCAAAGATCTTCTGTCTCAACAATGGGTGTATTGGCCGAGGCTGTTTGCACAGTTGTCTGCCCATTTGTCTCTGTTGCTGACGGCACGGGCGTACCGTTGGATTTGCGGTTGAAAAACCCCAATGTTCTGCTCCTTGTCAACATCACGCTTGCAATTTTGGTCGCAAGTTGGCGCTCAGTTAGCCATCTGGCTGGATCTCAGGTTGAATCTTTGGGCAAAAGAGGAAAGCTTTACTCTTCTTTGTTCCGACTCTTTATTCCGACTCTTTATTGCGACGGAAGCGGTTAAAGAAGCCGTCTTTGCCCTTTTCGCGTTTGACGGTTATCGCACCAGCGTGTCCCATGCGTGACTTCACGCCATTGTCATCTACTTGAACCTGCTCTGTACGGGTCTGCGCCGCCTGACGGATGAGAATTCCATCCTCGGTAATTTCAAGCTGGGCGTGGCCTTTGATGTTGAACTGGTCTAGATATTCATGTGGCACATGGATGCGACCTGCTTGATCCAATACAACCAGTTCGGCATAGTTGTGATCTTCTTCCTGCGCGTTGCCTGATAAACCATCTACACCGTTGCTGCCATTGCTGCCGTTGATCGAAGGTTCTGCGGTCTGGCGAATGGTCTCACTGGCAAGCATGCCGTCACGAATACCCACTACGCGGTCTACATGGCGCGAGATGGTGCGATCATGGCTGACAATTACCGTAGTGATGTGGAGATCACGACTGAGTGTCTGGAAGGTGCGGTAGATTGCCCTGGCAGTGGTCGAATCCACTTCTCCTGTTGGCTCGTCGGCCAAGAGGAGTGTGGGACTATTGGCAAGGGCCACTGCAATGGCAACGCGCTGCTGTTCACCACCAGAGAGTTCAGGTAGATGATGATGTTTGCGTTCTGAAAGGCCAACAATGTCGAGCAATTCTTCGGCGCGCATCTGTTTGTCTTTGCCTGTCATGCCATTCAAGGTCATGGGCAACATCACGTTGCGAATGGCATTGAGATAGGGCACTAGGTTACGCGTGCTCTGCTGCCAGACGAAGCCAACTTTTTCGCGTCGATATTTGGTAAGCTGACCATCGGGCATCTTGAGCAGGTCTTGACCATCCACGCGAATTTTACCTGCGGTGGGGCGGTCAAGACCCCCTAGGATATTCATGAGGGTAGATTTGCCACTTCCACTTGCACCAATGAGACCCACCAACTCGCCTCTTTCAATCGTGAGGTTTAGCCCTTGGAGGGCGATCATCTCGATGCCAGCAACTTGGAAAATCTTGACTAGATTTTCACACTGGATAAAAGCATCTGACATAGTATAACTCCATAATCAGGCGCTGCTAGACGGTTTCGCCCAACTTGATAGCCTGGAAAATTTTCATACGCAGCAGAAGGGCCGCTAATACACTCAACGCCACCACAAAGAGGGTGCCAAAGAGGATATAGATGCGGAAGATGGCAGGCCATGCGATCTCGACCATGAAGGGTGGTGTGCGTGCCGCTGCTGTGTTGCCCACTTGGAGAAAGGGTATGTACACTTCGCTGATGAGCGCGCCCAAGACGGTTCCTGTTCCCAGACCCAGTAGTACAACAAAGGCCAATTCCCATGCCAGGAAGGCGGTCATTTGACCAGGTGATAGGCCGATGGCTCGTAATGTCCCTAGCTCAATGAAGCGTCTTCGGAAAGAGAAGAGCGCATAGAGAAAGAAGCCCAATACTGTGAGCAAAGCCGCTGCCAAAAAGCCGACTGAAAGCACACCAAACAAGCCCTGTCGCTCTGGTTTGCGCTGTTCGGTGGCAATACGCTCACGCGTACCCCGAACATCTAGCACAGTAATATCGTGTTGCCGTAAATCACGCACAACTTGGGTAAGATCGGCGTTGGGATCGGTCTTGACGATGACATTATAGGGAACCTCGCCCCCTGCCATTTCAAAGTAATGGTTGAGGTTGCCCACCATCAGCGGGACAGCTTCTTCTTCGTCTGGATACCACATGGGGAAGAAGCTGAAGTCACCGACCACCAT
>JBBQIG010000182.1:0-8577 GCA_038324715.1 Anaerolineae bacterium
GAACGCAAAACTATTGAACCTGGGACACATTCGGATCTCCAAAGGTGGTCACGAGCCCGTGCCGTGTAGGAACTGCGCCCATGTTATAGACACTCTATCACAAGCGCTGGGGTAGGAAACTCGCCATATGCAGGGGACAGGAGTGGGCCATTTGGCTAGGTCATTGCAATTATTAGGATTTGGCGTGGATGCAACTTATCTCACGCCAGCATCTTTTGAAGTTGGTTCAAGACGCGCAGAAGGGGCAACCGCTTTTTAGATTGCCCCTTCTGCGCGTCTACTTCTTATTAGATTTTCATTAGGCTTCTGGCGTCAGCAATGCCACAGGGAAGTTGGCAAGCACTTCGCTGATGGCAAGCATTTTTTGCCCCTCTCGCTCGACCACAGCAATGCTCTCGTCTGTGTAGAGGTTGCGATAGGAACGGTTGGGGTCGTCGGCTGGGAGGTGAAGCCACGTATCGCCCCAAAGTTCCGCGCCGGTGGGAGGTTGTTGCGCCTGCCCTGTGAGTGTCGCCACCAGGCGCGGGACAACAACGAGAACTTGCTCTATAGGGGCATTTTCCATGTTGCCGTACCTGGCTTGCCCTGCTGTCTGACGCAGATAGGCGCAGAGGTGCGTAGCGCGTTCACCGCTGGTCTCAATGGGGATATAAGCACCATTGGCAAAGAGCGTCTCATGTTGGCGACGGAAGGCCAATGTGCGGCTGGTTACATAGAGCTTGATGCGCCCATCGCTGCTTTGCTCTAATAACTCTTGGGCAAGTTTTACTCTTTTGGCCCCCTTGCGCTTCTCTTTGGTTGCCAACTGCTTGAGATAGGTGCGACGAAGCCCATAATCTACCTCTCTGCGATTGTCGGGATCGACCAGGCTAAAGTCCCACAATTCATTGCCCTGATAGATGTCTGGTATGCCAGGAACTGTGAGCTTGAGCAGCGTTTGGCCCAAGGCGTTGAATTGCCCGAGGTACGCCACCATGCGTGCGAAGGGGGCAAAGTTGGTCAAGAAGCGATTGCGCTTGATGGGATGCAATGTTTTTTCGACAAAGCGTTGCAAGGCATCCTCATATTCCTGGTCGGTATTTGACCAACTGGTGTAGACTTTTGCTTCCTTTGCCGCCTTTAGCATGTAATCGACAATGCGCTGGCGAAATTCGTGGTATTCGGGCGTATCGCCAGGTTGTAGCAGCTCGCCCCAGGGGGTTTGCTTCTGGCTTTGACTGGCATCTTGTTTCCCCTCTTGCTTTTCTGGCGTTTGGCGATTTTGGGCGAGGGGCCATGCGCCGAGCAAGACTTGATAGAAGAGATACTCATCGTTGATGTCGGGTGCTTCGGCTATTTCGGCCCCCTCCAATGGTGTCTTGTGGCTTGCATTCAAGCGGTTCCATTGGCGTATTGACTTCTGCCAAAGGTCGGGCATTTCGGAGAGCAGATTGATGCGTGCGCGCACATCTTCACTGCGTTTGTTGTCATGGGTCGAGGTCGCCAGCATGGAATGGGGCCAAAGCCGGGCGCGGCGCTGGTTATCCTGGTGAAACTGCTTGAGCGACGTGCCAAATTCGCCGGGATGGTCGCCCACCTCGTTGAGTGAAACCAGCCGGTTATAGCGATAGAAAGCAGTATCTTCCACCCCTTTTGCCATCACTGGCCCGGTAATCTGTTGGAATTTCATCACCCATTGTGCAAGTCTGGGGCGATCTTCTTCGGGAAAGCTCTCCATGTTGCGCAGCAACACCGTGTCTTGGATGTAGTTAAAGAGACTGTCGTCCAAAAGGGGGTGACGCCGCTTGGCGGTGCGTACTGCCGTGTTCATGAAGTTGCGATCGCGCTCGGAAACTGTGCCTTGATAGGCGTCGATATAGGTTCGATAAATTCCAAGACAGCCAATGACTTCGCGCAGCGCAGTCCGCAGCCCACCCAGTGTAAAGTCGCGGTAGTGACGGTTGTGTTCGCCGATACGCTCAAGTTCATAGGCCAGGGTGGCAATCTCGCCCGCCAACGAATCGCGCATAATCATCATCTTGGTGGAGATGGATAGCTCGGTGAGCGAGATGGTGTTGCCTGTGAAACGGCTGTAGAGCCTGGTAAAGGCGCGCTCGTTGCGCCCATCGACAAAGATGCCGTTGGCAGAAGCCAAAAAGTCATACCCTGTTGTGCCATGAACCGACCAGTCGGGGGGCAGTGGTTCAGATTCGGAGAGAATTTTTTCGACGACGACATAGAGGGGCCATTGCGCGTCCTCTGGGTTGCGCGCCTGTCGATCCAGCCAGTGGTCAATGGTGGGCTTGAGGGCTTCTTTTTGATCCTCGGTGTATCCACGCTCTTGAAGCTTGGTGTAGAAATAGGCTTCTTGCAGCCGGCGGAAGTAGCTGACGGGGGCATTCAAGCCGTCGGGATGGTCAATGCGCAGGCCAGTTGCCTTGCCTTCTGCCAAGAGTTGCAGGGCAAGGGCGTGGGTTGCCTCGAAGACCGCCGGATCCTCTACACGGATGGCAGCCAGATCGTTGATGTCAAAGAAACGGCGATAGTTGATCTCCTCACCTGCCACGCGCCAGAAGGCTGGGCGGTAGGGCTGTGCTGCAATCAACGTATCGAGCAGGTCAAAGCTGCGTGGATTGCCCACTTCGCCATTGATGGTGGTCACAGTAGAAGTTAGTGCCTCGCGAAATTGCTCCCTCTCTTCAAAGAGAACGGCAAGACGTCGTTTGACGATCTCTTTCTCGCGCGCACGCTCAGTCAACCGAGTTGGGTCAGTCTCTGTGCGCGGGGGCAGATAGCTAATGGCAGTGAGAATACTTTCCAGCTCAACGATGGCACCACTCGGGGCCACATTGCGGGCGGCATCGAGTTGGCTTGTGGGTTCCTCTTCCATAGCCGCTTCTTGCATTCGTTCCAGCGCGAGGCGTAGAATTGAGCCGTAGGTGCGCGGTGACAAGGGCAGTTCTGTTTCCCAATAGTTAAGCTGGAAACTACCATTTGCATAGGAGAGCTTGATTTCGCCCCTTTCCAAAATGATGCCGTACTGATCGCCCAAAATGGGCAGCAGCACTTGATTCTCTAAATCTTGTTGAATGGGATGCCATTCGATGTCGAAGAAAGAGGCATATTCAGAGCTTGGGCCATTCTCAAGCACATCCAGCCACCAGCGGTTGCGCGGGTCGTTGATACCCATGTGGTTGGGCACGATATCGAGCACAAGCCCCATGTCTCGTTTTTGCAATGTCTCTGAGAGCGCGTTGAAATCCTCTTCGCCCCCCAAATCGCTGTTGAGCTGCGTGGGGTCGCTGACATCATAGCCGTGGGTGCTGCCTGACCGTGGCAGAAAGAGTGGCGATGCGTAGAGATCGCTTATGCCCAGTGCATCCAGATAGTCAATCAGCGCCTTGGCATCCTTGAAGGTGAAGCCACTGTGAAACTGTAGGCGGTAGGTGGCGGATGGAATACGACATTGGGCGGCGATTGCGTCCAGTGCTTGATCGATTGCTTTTTGATCAACAACAGGCTGCTGTGCCAAGCCATTCGGTATGGGTTGCGTGCTTGCCATTAGATTTCCTCCCTTTGGTAGAGCACGAAACTCTCTGCGGGTAGGGTCATCTCCAATTTACCAGGCGAATTGATCTGGAAGGAGAAGGTTTCCTCGCTCAAAGTAGAATCGATTCGTTTGAACCACTGTCCCGTGGGTATGGGCAAGGGGAGCGTGGTGGCTTGTGTGCCAAAGTTGAAAAGGGCAAAAATTTCATCGCCCTCATGCCAGCGCTGCAAGAGCAGTACCTGCTCCCCTTCATCCGCATGAAGCTCAACATCATGAATCCCGGTGGCATGAATTTCGGGGGCATGAACCTCATAGGTCTGAACCTCCATATGATCCTTGCTCAAGTGCATGAGGGCTGGCACTGTCTTACGCAGTTGAATGAGGGCGCGGTAGAAGTCGCGCAACTCTTTATGCTTACCTTCGTCTGCCAGGGCTGGATTGAGCTTGGAACTCTGGAAGGTCTCTTCGGCGAAGGGATCGGGCGGTTCACCGTGTTGCATAAAGTCGCTAAATTCTCTGCGACGCCCCTCGCGCACCGCTTGCGTCAACTCTGGATCGGTGAAGCTGATAAAGTAGAGGAAGGGTGCGGTCTCGCCATATTCCTCGCCCATGAAGAGCATGGGGACAAAGGGCGAAAGCAGCATCATGGCTGCCCCCAGTTTGATGCGAGGCCAAGAGGTTAGGGTTGAAATCCGATCCCCCTCCATGCGGTTGCCCACCTGATCATGGTTTTGCATGCAGACCACAAAGCGATGGGCTGGAATCTCGCGCGAGGAGTTGCCATGACGGCAACCGCGCGACGGCGCGTATTGACCCGAATAGACATAACCTTCGGTCAATGCCTTGGCTAAGTATTGCAGGGGTTCTGCGCCCGTCTCGTCATAGAAATCTTGGTAATAGCCGTTTGTCTCGCCGGTCAAGAGCACATGCAGCGAATGATGAAAGTCATCACACCACTGAGCGTCCAACCCATAGCCGTGACTTTCGCGCGAGCGCACCACACGGGCGTTGTTGAGATCACTCTCGGCAATGAGGTAGACATTGCGGTTGAGCTGAACGGCTTCGCGATCCACCACGGCAGCCATCTCTTCCAAAAAGGTGCCTGCCGAGAAATCGAGCATGGCATGGATGGCATCGAGCCGCAGCGCGTCCACGTGGAAGTCGCGCAAGAAGTAGACGGCATTCTCAATGAAAAAGCGGCGTACCTGGTCACTGCCAGGGCCATCAAAGTTGACGGAAGAACCCCACGGCGTCTTATAGCGGTCTGTGAAGTAGGGGCCATAGTCCCACAAATAGTTGCCTTCTGCCCCCAGATGGTTGTAGACCACATCGAGCACAACGGCAAGCCCAGCCTGGTGGCAGGCATTGATCAGCCGTTTGAAGCCCTCTGCACCCCCATAGGAATCTTGTACCGCAAAGAGGTGAACACCGTCATAGCCCCAGTTGCGCTCGCCCGGGAACTGCGCCACGGGCATGATTTCAATGGCTGTGACACCCAATTCTTTGAGCGATTCCAAGCGCGGGATGATGGCGTCAAAGGTACCTTCGGGGGTAAAGGTTCCTACGTGAAGTTCATAGATGATGTACTGCTGCAAGGGGATGCCCGACCAACAAGCATCCTCCCAATCAAAGTCGGCGCTCACCACTTGGCTGGGGCCGTGGACACCCTCTGGTTGAAAGCGCGAGGTTGGGTCGGGGCGATCTTTTTCACCGTCAATGCGGTAAAAGTAGCGCGTGCCTGGTGCTACATCTTCAACGGTGACTTGGTAGAAGCCATCCTCCTGCGCCTCCATCTCAATGATGCGTTCTTCAGGGTCTAGGAGGCGCACAGCAATGCTTTTGACCAGGGGAGCCCAAAGTCGAAAGCGGCAGCGGTTGCCAGTGGTATAGGTTGCACCCAGTGCTGGGCGTAGACTTGTCGCATGCTTCATAGATTGGTCACCTCAATCGTGTTTTCAGAATAATTTCTTCAAGATCACGTAACGTACAGTACCCATTGCGCTCAAAGCCACTTCAAAGATGTCATTCCGCGCGGAGCGAGGCATCTCTCTGGAGTGGCGGCGGAGAGACCCCTGCGGGGTGACAATACATGTTCGTCTGTCATGCCGCGCCCAGGGGGCACCCGATCGCTTGCGGGGCATAGCCCATCTCTCTGCCTCTCTCCGCCACTGCTTGCCAGGACAGAGAGACTCTTTGCCGTGGCAAGCAGTGGCTCAGGGCGACACATGTGAATTTTGAGAGTACTTGGCGTTTTCATCTAGGTGTTTAAGCCCAAGGACAAGCTGTCGGCTGGGCGTACCACGTGCCGCGGCCAACAGAAGAGTGCCATCGATCGGGACTCTAGTTTATAGCGATGATGAATTTTAAAGTACTCTTTGCCCGGTTGGGGCAATGGGCTACAGGTATTTAAAATTAGTTCCCATTTGCCTTGCTGTGCGCCCTCAAGGGCTGCGGTTGGCTCATCGGGCAGGGTGAAATTTTTAGAGCTGTTTGAACTGTTGAAGAGCATCAGAATGGAGTCATCAATGATCCGTTTGCCGCGGTCATCCATGCCTGGAATGGCATCTCCAGCCAACAGCAAACCGAAGGCCAAGAAGTCACCGTTCTCCCATTCGTCTGGCAGGATTTCATGACCGTTGGGCTGGAACCAAGTCAAGTCTTTGATTCTGGAGTCCAACACAGGCGTGCCCTGAAAGAAGTTGCGCCGGCGCAACACTGGATGGTTGTGATAGAAGGTGGTTAAGAAGCGAGTAAAGTGATAGAAATTCTGTTGCGCATCGTCCAAATCCCAGTTGAGCCATGTAAGCGCGTTGTCTTGAGCATAGGTGTTATTGCTGCCGTTGGTGGTGTGCTGGAACTCATCACCAGAGAGCATCATGGGAATCCCCTGTGAGAGGAGCAGCGTTGCCATGAAGTTACGCATCTGACGCTGGCGCATCTCAATGATCTTTGGATCGTCCGTCGGCCCTTCCACACCAAAGTTATAGCTGAGGTTATGGTCGCTGCCATCATTGTTGTTTTCGCCATTGGCCTCATTATGTTTCTCGTTATAGCTTACCAGATCAGCGAGGGTGAAACCGTCGTGGGCGGTGACAAAGTTGATGCTGGCATAGGTGTGACGCCCGCCCTGCTCATAGAGATCCGGGCTCCCCGTCAGCCGGTAGGCCATACTGCTAGTCTGTCCTGGGTCGCCGCGCCAGAAACTACGCACTGTGTCGCGATATTCGCCGTTCCACTCGGCCCAAAGCACAGGGAAGTTGCCGACTTGGTAGCCCCCTTCGCCCACGTCCCACGGTTCGGCAATCAGCTTGACCTGGGAGAGCACGGGGTCTTGGTGGATGATGTCGAAGAAGGCACTTAGACGATCTAGGTCATGCAGACCACGCGCCAGTGCGGCAGCGAGGTCAAAACGGAAGCCATCGACATGCATTTCTGTGACCCAATAGCGCAGGCTGTCCATGATCAGCTGTAGCGTGCGCGGGTGTAGCGCGTTGAGGGTGCTGCCTGTGCCTGTATAGTCAAAATAATAGCGTTTGTCATCTTGGACCAGGCGATAATAGGCTGCATTGTCGATGCCTCTGAAGGAGAGGGTTGGCCCCATGCGGTTGCCTTCGGCTGTGTGGTTGTAGACCACATCGAGAATGACCTCAATCCCTTCGCGATGCAGTGTTTTGACCATTGACTTAAACTCGCTAACTTGCTCACTCGGCAAGGTGGCGTAGCAGTAACGAGGTTCAGGCGTGAAGTAGCCGAGGGTGTTATAGCCCCAATAGTTGGTTAAGCCTTTTTCCAACAGATGTCCGTCGTTGATAAAGTAGTGAACTGGCATGAGTTCCACTGCAGTAACGCCCAAGCTGTGCAGATGGTCGATGACAACGGGGAGGGTAAGCGCTGAATAGGTGCCGCGCAGGTGGGGCGGTATCTCTGGATGTTGGGCCGTTAAGCCCTTGACATGCAATTCGTAGATCATCGTTTTGTGCCAGGGTGTGCGGAGTTGCTGGTCATTATCCCAGCTAAAGGCAGTGTCAATGACCACCGCTTTGGGCATAAAAGCCGCGCTATCCCGTTCATCAAAAGAGAGATCGGCTTCTTCATGGCCGATGGTATAGCCAAAGAGCGAATCGTCCCACTGTAAATCGCCTGAGATGGCTTTGGTATAGGGATCAAGTAAGAGCTTATGCGGGTTGAAGCGCAAGCCTTCTGTGGGGGCATAGGGACCGTGGACGCGATAGCCATATAACTGACCAGGACGCGCCTCTGGCAAATAGCAGTGCCAAACGTTGTCGGTATGTTCAGGCATTTGAATCCGAGTCTCTGTGCCTGCATTCACGTCGCTAAAGAGACATAGCTCGACAGCGGTTGCGTCTTCGGAAAATAGTGCAAAATTAACCCCGGCACCATCCCAAGTTGCGCCAAGGGGATAGGGTCTACCGGGCCAAAGGGTTTCATGTGTCATCGGTAATCAATCCTATGTCATAGTGAAGTGCGAAATTGAAGCCATCGCAATTGGTTCAAGGTATTTTCTTCGACTGTCGTGCGCCCTTACCCTAAAAATTTCCAGCGAAATTTCCATTGGAAACTCCCATTGAAAGTCTTCAGAGAGAATTTCCAAAGTAAAGGATGACAAGCATTTTATCCAGTGTACAATGGCCGGTGCGTGTCATTGCGAAGAGAAGCCACAGGACTCTGTGGGATGAATCATAAATCTATTGTCAACATATCTCTGGTGGAGAGTCGGTAAGCAATGCCCTATCTTCACCGACTGGGGTAGGAAACGCGCCGAAATGTAACTGCTCTGTATCTGTTATGCGCTAGAACTTTAGAGTGCAGTTGGGTAACGGCCCCAAAACTAGCCGCATCAGGTCGCTTTGTCGCGAGGGCAGGTATGCGATTTACCGCTGATTCAGCAGGAATTCGCCAGCCAAAGTCTGTTTTGTTGCCGGTGGAAAGTAGTGGGTTTTCTAGCGGAACTTCTATCGGTTACTTGGGGTATGAGGAGATGTGGCGCGGAAATAGGTCAGTCACTTGGTTGCACCTACTCCTAGCTA
>JBBQIG010000183.1:0-8537 GCA_038324715.1 Anaerolineae bacterium
ATCGTATTCGGTTTGAGGATGGCCAAGAAGTTGATCGCGTCATGGAAGACCGGTGGGTGGCACAGGAGCCTTCTGAACGGCAGATTGCTTATGGTCAGCAGATTACCCCCAAGACGATTACGGTGGCGGGTGGAACTGAGATTACTTATTGGCGGCACATCAAGATGCTTGCTTCCAGCTATAGTGCAGGGACAGCGGGAACTCCCGTAGATGCGCCTAACTATGGGCGGACTTACACGGGGGCACAAATGCGGCACGGAATTGTTGCTGTGGATCCGTCGGTTGTGCCTTTGCGATCTCAGGTCTATGTCAGTGATTATGGCATGGGGGATGCTTTGGACACGGGTGGGGCCATTCGTGCGCGCCGTATTGATTTGGGGTATGACGATAGCAACTTGGTCTTGTGGAATCGCTGGGTGGATGTCTATTTGTTATGGCCCCCGCCATCTGGGTCGCAGATTACGTGGGTGCTGCCCAACTGGCCGCTACCTCCGCGCTAGTACGCGACCGCTGACGGAGTTTTTTCGATGGCGTTGCTCAAGGTGGCATTGTGCAAGCCGACCTAGTTGCGCTTATACATTTACATTGTACTCTACACAGTTCACATAGATCTTCCTGACGATTTTAACGATGACGATACACACAAAACAGATGTTTACCCGCAAGAGCTTCCACGCATTGGCGTTGCTGGTTTTGATCTTGGTGGGGTTTACTCTACGCGTTTGGAATTTGAATTTTGACCAAGGATTAGGCACACATCCTGACGAGCGGAGTACGGTCTGCTTTGTCGCTCCCTCGATAGGCTGGCCCCAATCGTTGGAAGAGTTTCGCGATCCGCAGCGCAGCCCACTCAATCCCTTGTGGGACAGAGCGCAGCAGAGACCCCGCAGTTACACCTATGGGCATCTTCCCCTTTACATGGGAATTGTGATGGGCGAGGCGTTTCACACCGTTGCCCCTTTGGCGGAGCGAGTGGGCGCGCCAGCACCAGTTGTGGAGATGTTGAGGCGCGGGAATGAAGCGTGTGGTGGTATTGCTGTTGCTGGACGCTTTGTAATTGCTTTGCTGGATACGCTGACCATATTGTTGGTCTTTCTCTTGGGACGGCGCGCGTTTAGCACAGGCGCGGGGTTGGTCGCCGCAGCTTTCTATGCGTTTACGGCGCAAGCCATTCAACTTAGCCATTTCTACTCGATGGATCCTGCCAGCACCACTTTTACGGTGATGGCTGTGCTGGGTGGCGTGGCGATGGTGCAGGAGCGGTCGTTACGTTCGGCAGTTTTTACGGGCGTCGCCGCGGGATTAGCAGTTGCTTCGAAGTTTAGCGCTTTGCCGATTGTGGCTGTGCCGATTACAGCCAGTGTTCTTTGGTTTGCAATGGCCGCGCGCGAAGGGTCGGGTCAATCTGCGCGCCTGCAGGCACGAGCGATCAGCGGGCTGCTTCTCGCCTTGGTGATGACGGGTGTCACTTTCTTTGTGACATCGCCTTATGCTGTGTTGGACTGGGAAAGTTTTGCCCAGGCAACGCTGGTGGAACAAGGTCAGATGGTACGTGGTCTGGCGGATATGCCTTTTACGCGCCAATATCGTAACACTACGCCCTACCTCTATTTCATCCAGCAGCAGGTGCAATGGGGGCTGGGTTGGCCTTTGGGGGTGCTGGCATTGGTTGGTACGTTGGTGGCGGCGGTTCGGCTAGTGCGGAATCTTGCTCAGTTGGCAAGTGCATGGATGCGGGGCCGTCTTGCTGCCTTGTCCCTGAGTGATCGTGCGGTGGCTAACGTGGTGGTGTGGAGTTGGGTCGCTCCTTATTTTGGGATTACGGGGGCGTTCCTCGCCAAATTCAATCGTTACATGAGTCCTGTTTTACCGTTTGTGGTGATCTTTGGCGCTGGTCTGCTTTGGATGGTTTGGCGTTGGGGGACGGAGCGGCGGGCAATTTCTGACGAAGGGCGTTCTGGGTGGTCTGCATCGGCGCGGATTGGTAGCGGCGTGGTGGGTGCTGTGGTGATTGTCAGTGCACTCTTATGGTCTGTGGCGTATGTGAATGGCATTCATGGTCGGGAGCATACGTGGATTACGGCAAGCCGCTGGATCTATCAGAATGTGCCGCGCGGATCGCTCATCCTTTGGGAATCGTGGGATGACGCGCTTCCCAAGGTTGTGCCGAATGAGCCGGGCATGGATATGGGGACAACGGGGCTGACCAACATCGATTGGAGTCCCTATGAAGAAGATACGGCGGAGAAGTATGCCATTCTCAAGGAGAAGCTAACCG
This sequence comes from Anaerolineae bacterium, assembly GCA_038324715.1. GTDB lineage: Bacteria > Chloroflexota > Anaerolineae > Caldilineales > Caldilineaceae > QEUY01. The sequence goes on from JBBQIG010000183.1 coordinate 2,279, forward strand.
AAGCCGATTACGTGGTCTATAGCTCCAAGCGCATTTATGATAGCGTGGATGAACTGCCTGAACGTTATCCGATGACAAATCTCTATTATGATGCCATGTGGGATGGTCGCTTGGGTTTTGAGTTGGCAGCAGAGTTTACGTCGCCCCCACGCCTCTTTGGCATGACCTTTGATGACCGCGATGCCGATGAGAGTTGGAGTTTGTACGATCACCCGCAGGTGTCGGTCTTTCGCAAAGTTCGCCAGTTGAGCGATGCCGAATTCGACGTACTCTTTGATCGTAGCTGGGAGGGAGCAATCCCCTACTATCGCGGTCAAGACTCACCGATAAGTCCATTGCTGGAATTGATGGGGTTGGGGAGCCGACCTGGCAGTGATCAACATGGTGTAGTGAGCGCGCTGATTGGGTTGCTGAGTGGTAGAGGTGGCGAGCAATCTGATGCACCGGCTGAGCAGCCTACCATGCTCTTGGATGAGCCACTATCAGCTTTGCCTCTGGTGGATAATTATCGCTGGAATGAGTGGGCTAGCGAGCAACCGTTAGCCGCGGTGCTTGTCTGGTGGGCTGTGGTGGCGCTCCTGGGTGTGGCGGCGTGGCCGATCTGCTTTGCTCTCTTTGCCCCCTGGCTGGATCGAGGGTATCTCTTTGGCAGGACGATGGGCTGGTTGCTGGCAGGGTGGTTGTTGTGGGTGCTGGCAAGCGCTGGATGGCTTTACAACACCGTGCAGAATAGCTGGCTGGTGGTTGGAGTCTTGGTGGCGATTGGTGCATTTTTCGCTTGGCGGCAACGCCATGCCATGTCCGACTTTGTGCGGGCGCGCTGGGGATTATTGTTGGCGGAGGAAGCATTGCTGGCTGTTGCCTATGGCCTGTTTGTGTTGATCCGCATGGCAAATCCTGACCTTTGGCAACCGTGGCTAGGTGGCGAGAAGTTTATGGAGTTTGCTTTTCTCAATGGCATTTTGCGAAGCCCTACCTTCCCGCCTGTTGATCCGCACTTTGCTGGCGGCTATATCAACTACTACTATTTTGGCCTTTATCTTGTTGCCTATTTGATAAAACTAACTGGCATTTATGCTGAGGTGGCCTTTAATTTAGCGATTCCGATGCTCTTTGCGCTAACGGTGGTCAACGCGTTTGCCGTTGCACATACGGCGTGGCATGTTTGGCGACCGGGGGGTAAGTGGCGGGCGGGCTTTGCAACTGCGTTGCTGGGGCCGTTCTTTGTGGTCTTGATTGGCAACTTGGATGGGTATGGACAAATTGCCCGTCAGTTGATTGAGCGCAGCCCTGTGCAGTTGCAAAGTGCTCTGCCTGGGGTGATGTGGCTTGTGCATGGTGTGGCGGGCATGATTGAGGTTCTCTTTGGGCGCGCAACCTTGCCTTCCTATAATTTTTGGTCACCAAGCCGCGTGATTCCTGCCACAATCAATGAGTTCCCCTATTGGAGCTTTCTTTTTGCCGATTTGCATCCTCATTTAATTGGGATTCCGGTTGCAGTGCTCTTTTTGGGGGTATTATTTAGCTTGTTGTTGCAATATGGAGAGCTGTGGGCCAATGCACGTAGGTTGGGCGTAGCGTTGCTATTAGTCTTGGCTTTCTTGTTGGGGACGTTGAGTAGTGTCAATTTGTGGGAATTGCCAACCTACCTCGGTTTGGGTGTTCTAACGCTTTTAGTTGGCGATTACCGCCGCTTTGGACGTGTGCGGGTGCTTTGGAGCGGGTTGGCAACAGGCGTGCTGCTTGTGGGGATGCTGCTTTTCTACCTACCCTTTTTTACAAGCTATGTGAACATTGGGGCGTCGGGCGTTGGTTTGGTACAAGCTGGCGACGAGGTGGGTACTTGGCTGTTGGTCTGGGGCGGACTTGGGTTTATGATTGTGAGTTGGTTGCTTTGGTCACTCTACCGTGCTGGCTTGCCGCATCGAATGCCTATGCTCATGCGCCCACTAGAGGTTGCAGGTGATCGTCATGTCGAAGCGAAGGATTTGGGGACGGACAAGTTAGACGGAGCAACCGCTGTTGATCGAAAGACGATTACCGAACCTTTACCCAGTTTTGAGCCAAGCATTCATTATCTACCTGACATTGAAGAAGATGAGAAGGGCTTCCTAGAAGGTTACGACGCTGTGGGTGCAATTGATAGCCATTCTGGGCGAATTCACAGTGGCGTGGCGCGAGTGATTGGCATGTCAATGCGTCGCTTCGAGCGATTGCCGCGGCTTTGGTATTTACATCGGTTGTTGGTGCAATCGCCCACGCTTGGGTATCTGCTGGGTGTGGCTATGGTTCCTGTGCTGTTGGTACTAGCGCTTGTCTCAGCGCTGCTGGATCGGGGTGTTTTGGCGCTCTGCTTGGCAACGCTTGCGGTAGGATTGCCTTTGCTCTGGCGGCGAGATCGTGAAGCTGATAGCGCCGATCGTTTGGCAAGTCTGCTGGCGGTGACGGGAGTGGCTATCTTAGCGGGGACGCAGGTGATCTATTTGAAGGACTTCTTGCAGGGTGGAGATTGGTATCGTATGAACACCCTGTTTAAGTTCTTTAGTCAAGTGTGGGTGTTGTGGGGCATTAGTGCTTCGATTGCGCTGCCGCGAATATGGCATGGACTTGGCAACAGATTTTGGAATAGAACTGGACCTTCTGTCCCGTCCCGTTTGCTTGAATCCACTGGCGATGTGGTGACTGATGATGAACTTGCAGATTCGTGGATCGAGCAACCTGCCCTCCAAAAGATGAGCCAACCTGGACGGGGGATGCGGCTGCTGTGGCGATCTACCTGTGTGGCGTTGATTGTGGCATCGTCTGTCTTCCTAATCTTTGGGACTCCTTCCCGTTTGAGTGAGCGATTTGTGGGGTGGGTTCCGCCGTTTGGCACGCTCGATGGGATGGCATACATGGAGCAGGGTCGCTATTCATGGCCTGATGATAGCCATTCGATCAACCTGAGCTATGATAGTGCAGCAATTCACTGGTTGCTGTCGCATGTGCGGGGCAATCTGGTTATTGTGGAGAGCAATGAAGTGGATTATTACCGTGCGGGTGGCACGCGTGTTGCTAGCATGACAGGATTAAGCGGTTTGCGCGGGATGCATGCCTCGGAGCAGCGGCATGGAGAACAAGTGGGAATGCGCAGCGAATTGCACCGCGAATTTTGGAGCACGCCAAGTGTCGAACGCACTGAGGAGTTGTTTGATCAGTTGCAGATTGCGCTGATTTACGTGGGACAACTTGAACAACATCAGCATCCAGAAGGAGCACAGAAGCTGGCACAGATGGCGGCAGAGGGCAGACTTGAAGTGCTTTATGAGAATGAGGGCGTCGTGATCTATGCTGTGCCTGGGCGGCTTGTGGCACATGCAGATGGTTGGTTTGCGCCTGTGCCCCTGTCGTTGTCTTTGGCTGCGCCATTGCCTGTAGCTGTGCCATTGCCGCTGCCTAGTATGCGTGTACAACCATCACTCTCTTCTGAACTCACCATCCCAGGTCAGGGTTAACTTGAACGTTCACTTTTTGCTGAATCGCCACATTGTTGCTGAGTTGGAAGTCGTTGAGTTGAAAAGATTTCATCGAATATGGCGTGGTCAACCATGATTTGGTTGATGGTGACTTGGTATGTGACGGTGCAGGTTGTTGCCTTGGCAGTGCTGCCATTGACATTGCGTGTGATGCGGGCGCTGCCCGACCGCGGGTATAGCCTGGCAAAGATCAGCGGTATTTTGCTCACCGGGGTGGTCTTTTGGTTGGCTGTTAGTTATGGCTTGTTACGCAACGAACGTGGTGGGGCTTGGGTGGCGCTGATGATTGTCGCTGCCACGAGTTGGCTGGTGGGCTATGGCAACATTGGGGTTTGGTGGCGATCTCTTCGAGGAACAGGCGGGTGGCGGGCTGTCATCACGACAGAAGTGATCTTTGCCTTGGCTTTTGTGGGTTGGGCGTTGGTGCGTGCCCATGACCCGGCAGCCAATCACACTGAGCAGCCGATGGACCTGATGTTCATGAACAGTATCTGGAGTAGCCCAACGTTTCCACCGCAAGATGCATGGCTGGCTGGGTATGGAATTAGTTACTATTATCTGGGCTACTGGCTGCTGACTACGCTGGGTCGCTTGGCTGGTACGACTCCCAATTTAGCGTATAACTTGGGGCAAGCGGTTTGGTATGGGTATCTTTGGCTGGGCTGCTTTGCGGTTGTGATGAATTTGCTTGCCTGGAGATTTAGCCGTGAAGCATCTGCGGCATCCGCAGAGCGAGTCATCTACAGAATCCCTGGTTGGGGTTTGGCGGGTGGCGTGCTTGGTGGAGTTGCCGTGGCATTGATCGGTAATCTGCAAGGGATTATTGAGTGGCTTTATGCGCAAGGTGTTGATGTTGGCGCACTGGCTGCCTGGACTAACGTGCGAAATTTTCCACAGAATGCCTCTCAAACGGGGCAGTGGTTTATTAGCTATGACTGGTGGTGGTGGCGTAGCAGTCGCATTATTGGGGATACGGATATTGCAGGGAATTACATTGAGTTGATCGATGAGTTTCCCATGTTTAGCTATTTGTTAGGTGACAATCATCCCCATGTCATGGCAATGCCCGTGGTGCTGCTGGTCGTTGGGCTGGCATTGAATTTGTTCTTGTTGTTTACGCAGCGTCAGTTCCAGGCTTTGCCTAGTGAAGAACCACAAGAGAAAATTAAGTGGCTGCCTCTTGACGCGTGGGATGCAGCGGTCTATCTGATTGCGTTGGGTAGCTTGGTCTTCTTGAATACATGGGATTATCCGCCCTACTGGTTATTGATGGTTGCGGTGGTACTAATTGGCCTGGCCGGTGCGTGGGGGCGAGCGTTTTTAATTGGTGGGGGCTTGTTTTTGGGGACGGTACTGCTGTATCTGCCCTATTTTCTCACGGCGCAAAGTCAGGCGGGTGGCATTATTCCCAATGTTTTTTATCCAACGCGCCTGACGCAGTTTTGGGTGATGTTTGGCACGTTCCTGCCTGCGTTAATTGGCCTGTCACTGTTGGGGTGGCGATTGATTCGTCCATCTCGGAGCGATCTGATTCGTGTCACAGTTCTTGTGCTAGGCGTGCCATTGAGCTTTTTACTGCTGGCGACGCTCTTATCGACTACCGAATGGGGACAGGTGCAGTTGTCGCGGCTGGAAGAACTTCCTGACGGAATGTCGTATACCTCGTTCATTATTGATCGTTGGTTGGGCAGTCCGTGGACTTTCTTATTTGTAGGGGCCTTGTTGTCGGTAATTACCTCGTCTTTATTTGCGATACTGAAGATGCCGATGGCAACCTGGCGTGGTTGGGCGGATGTCGTTTTTGTGTTGATGCTGGCGGCGGTTGGCCTTTTGATGGTTTTTGCGCCAGAAATTATCTTTCTGCGTGACTATTTTGGCACACGCATGAATACGATCTTTAAGTTCTATTATCAGGGTTGGTTGCTTTTTGGCCTAGCGAGTGCTTATCTCATCACAATTGTCGTGCGCCATTTGCCCAAGCGGTTTGCACTTATTGAAGGATTGACACTGGTCTCTTTGGTCTTGATTGCTGGGGCACTGCTCTTTCCAATTGCGGGTATTTATAGCAGAACCAATGGCTTTCAGCGCGATATCTTGACCTTTGATGCGACAGCTTACGCCAAGCAGAGTGCTCCTGATGTGATGGCCGCGGTGGAATGGGTGCAACTGAATACTACGCCCAACGAGGTGATACTTGAGGGGGTTGGCAATAGCTATAGAGCAGATACCAACCGGATTAGCACAATGACGGGCCGGCCTACCTTGTTGGGCTGGGATGGGCACGAGTCGCAATGGCGAGGCGAGGCGTATCGTGAGATGGCGGCGGGACGTGCCGAGGCAATTGAGACGATCTACCGGCGCGGGCCGGTGGAGGAGATTACGAATACGCTCGCCACATGGGACATTGATTATGTCTTTGTTGGCCCTGCGGAAATTGAGCGTTATGGCATTACTTCGGGTAGATTAGAAGAATTGGGTGCGGCGTTGGATACGGTTTTTGAGCGCGGACAAGTGCGTATCTTTCGCCGCCGTGAAAGTTAATGAATCTGTGAATGGTCCCACAAGACATGATGAGAGCATTTATGACAGGTGAGCATATGACTCTGCCTACTGCACGTGCCGCGCCTTTGGCGCATGGGTGGAGTGTCGAGCGGTTGCTTTATGGGGTGGCGTTATCTGTAGGGGTGTGGCTACGGCTGTGGATGTTGGGCGCGCAACCGCTTTCGACGTGGGAGGCAAGCAAT
>JBBQIG010000184.1:0-8528 GCA_038324715.1 Anaerolineae bacterium
AATCGCAAAGGCGGCAAGCGAGTTTTCAGGAGCCAGCAGCGACGCGCCACGGTGGGCAATCAGCAATGGATAAATGCGCTCGGTACGCGTATTCAGAAATTCATCCCAATTCATAGCGCAACGCCTTCATCGTGCCACTAGCTTGTGCAACCTGAGCCATTTAGGAACTCTCTCCCTCGCCCTCGTAAGTGCGTCATTCTACCATCAGCCGTGGCACAGCGCCCATTTTGGCTTAAATGGTCTGTGCATATACGCAGTTCTTTAGCGTTTGAACCGCTGGCAAATCAGCGAATCAAACTCCATGAGCAAAACAAAAGGGGCAGGCTTGCGCGCTGCCCCTCCACACATTTGCCCACCAACATGTTTCCCACACCCTGGCGATTAACCCTTCACCGACCCAGAGGTCAGCCCACCCACCAAGAAGCGTTGGAAGATCAGAAAGAACACTACAATCGGGATTGCGCCCACCAACGATCCTGCGGCAAAAATACCCCAGCGGTTGGCATATTGATCTTGAATAAACAAGCTCAATCCCACTGCCAACGTGTATTGGTCAGAACTCTGAAGCATAATACGCGCCAGTACATACTCTGAATAGGTGCCGATGAAAATAAGCAGCCCCACCACGACCAGAATGGGGCCTACCAACGGCAGAATCACCCGCGAGAAAGTCTGCCAATGGGTTGCACCATCCATCATCGCCGCCTCATCCAGATCACGCGGAATTGAGTCGAAATAGCCCTTGACCAGCCAGGTATTCACACCCAATATCGCCCCCAGATAGAGCATCAACAAGCCACCATGCGTGTTGAGTGATAACCAAGGAACATACTCGCCGAGCTGTCGCAGGATGACGAAAAGTGCCACCATGTTTAGAAAGTTGGGAAAAACTTGAATTAAAAGCAATGTCTGCAAGAGGCTGCGTCGCCCGCGAAAGCGAAAACGGGAGAAAGCATAGGCCGCCATTGCCGTCATCATCACACCCAACACCGTGGTAATCGTCGCCAATTTTAGCGAGTTGAGCATCCACGTGCGGAATGGGAAGATGTCACTAAGCAGCAAACTGCGGTAATTCTCAAAAGTTGGGCGCGCTGGAATTAATTGCTGATTAGCCAGTGAGTTCGCCGGGTTGATCGACGCCGAAATGATCCAGACCACAGGGAAAAGCGCAACAAAGACCATCACAATCGCCAGCAAAATTCGCAACGCCAAGGCAAGACGGCGCTGCCCAGAGATTGAGGTGGTTCCGACCGAGGCTGTAAAGCGTCCACTAGACATTTTCCGACCTCTCTTCCAAAAGATTCGTGAAGCGGAACTGGAAGAAGGTGATCACAAGCAGAATCAAGAAAATCACCACGGTGATTGCCGCGGCATAGCCCAAATCCGCCCCACGCCCACTGGCAAACGCAATGCGGAAGGTGTACGTCGCCAAAATGTCGGTGTGACCCACAGGGGAGGCAGTACCACTCATGGGCGGGCCTCCCTCGTTATACAAATAGATCACCACGAAGTTATTAAAGTTAAAGGCAAACGATGCCACCAGCAACGGCCCCACGGTAATCAAAAGCAAGGGCAAAGTGATATACCGGAACTGGGCCCACGGCTGCGCGCCATCCAAATCCGCAGCTTCATAAACATCCTTTGGCAATGCCTGCAATGCCCCCGTGACAATCACAAACATATAGGGGAAGCCCAACCAGAGTTGGATCATCAGAATACCCACCTTCGACCAGATGGGATCGGCAAACCAGGGAGGAACCCAACCAAAAGTATCAAGCAGGAATTGACTGACGACGCCAAACTGTGGATTGAGCAACCCTACCCAAATGGGAACACTCAGAAAGGTGGGGATGGCATAAGGAATCAACAGCAACGAACGCAACAAGCCCTTACCCGGCATCTCTGGCACATCAAAAGCAATCGCCAGCGCAGTCCCCAAGGCAAAAGTCGATAGAACACTCAGCGTGGCAAAAATCACAGTCCATAAAAAGACACCCACGAACGGCCCGCGCAACGAGGGTGTGGTAAAGAGGCGAGTGAAGTTGCGAAGCCCAATCGGAACTTGATAGCCTGGACGCAATGTCGTGCCATCATCAGCCGTAAAGGTTCCCTCCACGGGCCGAAAAACCTTACCTGTCGTCGTCTCCACCATCACATCTTGCTCAGGATCATACTGGTAACGCTGTTGATACTGCGCCGCTTTGCCAATTTGACTGGTGCTCACCTGGAAAATGTCTGGCACATCACCAAAAGTCAAACTTGTTAGCTGCGAGGTATAACGCACGCGCTCAATGTTATTGAGTTGGCGAAAACCATCAATTTCGGGAGGAGGTTCGCCACTCACTTCCTCTACAGGTTGGTTGGGACGGGCAATATAGGCAACGCTATCATCCGGTGCCTCCAACCACAACAAAAACTGTTGCCCATCCGGCGAAATGTAGGCTGTCCAGTCAAACACAACTCCATCTTCAGCCAAATAGGTCTCTTGTTCAATCAGGCGGATGGTAACAGGCTTGGTCAACAGATGTCCATCACCATAGTTTGTAAAGGCAATATAAACCGTAGAAATGACAGGGTAAACCACAACGATAATCATCAACACCAGGCCGGGCGAGATCCAACGCAGAGGATAGAGTTCCTCGTTGAGGAAGACCACATTGATCAGGATGGTGACAAGCGCGATAACAAGGCCAAGTTGCCAAACACCATCTCTAAACATATTGTAGAGCAGATAGATGGCAGACGCATCTACCACCGCCAGTCCCACCAGCCGGAACAGCCACGAGGTCAGTGAATTGGTGTTAAAAGGTGAAGCAGGGGACGTTTTCACGTCCCCCACCTTCACAGTTGTTGCATTGCTCATTTACTCTCCAGCAATCGCAGTTCTAACCTGCTCCGCTGCATTCTCGAACGCCTCATCTGGGGCAACTGTCTGTTGAGCGATCAATTGCAAAGCATCACCCCAAGCACTCCAAACTGCCGACATTTCCGGGATAGCAGGCATGGCAAGACCTATGGCACCCGCCTCGGCAAAGGCAGCAATATCCTCATCGGTAATCGCATCGCGCACCGGTAAAAAGGCGGATGGTCGGGGGTCTGCCTCGAAGATCGCCTGCATCGTCTCCTCTGTTGCCACAAACTCTAGCAAGAAAGTTTGGGCCAAGAGTATGTCATCACTAAAGGCGCTGACCATAAAGCCTTGAACGCCCAGGAATGGCTGTCCTTCTTCAGTCTCACCAGGCAGACTGGCCACGGCATAGGGGATGCCAGATTCGCGGATCATCGGCAACGCCCAAGGGCCAGTAATCATCATAGCTGCCTCGCCATTGGTGAACGCAGCGTGCATCAGGTCATAGTCGATGGCAGAACCTGAAACCAGATGCCCTTCCTTGTACATAGTATCCAGCCATGTTGCCGCAGCAATCGAGCCTTCACTGTCCAGACCGATATCATCGGGATTATAACCCTCTTCGGTACGCCCAAAGACATAGCCGCCAAAGGCTGTCTGGATAGGGAAGAAATGGTAGGGATCAGTTTCCTGTGTAATGAATCCTTGCTCTACTGTGCCAGCTTCTTCCAATTCTGCCGCCAACTCGGCGACTTCTGTCCAAGTTGTAGGCACTTCAGTCACCAGGTCGGTGTTGTAGACAAAGGCAACATTCTCAGTGGCATAGGGCAGACCGTAGAGGACTCCATCGTAAACAAACGCTTGGACAGCAGCGGGTAAGAATAAGGCATCCTTCTCCCCCAATTCAATCCCAGCCAACAGTCCATTTTCAACTAATTCACCTAGCCAATCATGCGCACCGATGATAATATCTGGGCCTTCACCTGTGGGGGCAGCTACCTTAAAGTCGTCACGGATATTATCAAAAGCCTTTTCCGTCACCACAACCCGCAACCCATACTGCTCTTCAAATTCAGCACCCAATGCCGACAAGACGGGCGCACGCGTATCATCTGCCCAAATGGTCAAGGCAGCTTCTCCGTCTACCGTAGGTCCAACTAGGGGAACCCCTACGGTGGCTTCTGCAGCAGGTTCCTCTGCAACCTCTTCGGTGGGAACCTCTTCAGCAGCGGCGTCTTCCGTGGCTGGCGTTGCAGCGACAGTGGCTTCAGCCGCAGGGGCTTCAGTAGGCGCTGAAACCGCCGCGCCACCTGCCGGACCACATGCAGCCAAAACCATGCCGACGACCACAAGCCACGTCAGCAACATTCCTCGTTGTTTCAACATTGATATTCTCCTTTATGGTACAAGTTTGTGCTACAAATTTGTGATGAATACGCCAAAAAAGTACAGGGAGAGCACAGCAACTACACCGGGTACAATTTCTGCTTGCCGCTACGCCCCAAAGCCAAGTATCGCTTGAGGAGAAGGCCAATGCGCCCGCTTCTGTGCGTGCGCATTGCTACGTTAAAAGCTTGTACGGGTTAATCTAAAATCATACTACATCAGATCTAAACAACGCAACGTCTGCTAAATTCCTGTCCTGAGCAATTTGCAGCAGGAAGATGAGCAAGGACTATGGAAATTGGCCTTTTTATGGTTCTATAGCTTGCGGGTTCTTAACTGTCCAGTTTGAGAACCAATTGAAAAATGGCGACGCAAGGATGCGACGCCATTCAAAAGTGTTATGAAGTTACCTATGCAGCGACAGTGCGGCGATAGAAGAAGACCAGAACTACTCTATTACTCTGGAATTACTCCGGAGTAGGTGCCGAAAGCAAAACCCAATAATGTTGCATGGGTGAATCGGCATTGAAGTAGTAACCGATCCCATAGGAATCCTGATCTCCATAGAAAGATTCTGTACCCAAGACATGAACCACATGTTTGGGTGACTTGATCCAGCCATCCCATACAGCGGCAGATGAAGTATAACCACCCCCAATTGACTCAATATTGTTCGAGTCTTGCTTGCTGCCATACCAATCGGGCAACTTAAAGCCTGCCGTGCGCGCCAAGATGTTGGGGCCATTGCCATCAGGATCGGTGTGTGAGAAATAACCGCGCAAGGCCATATCACGTGCGCGTGAACGTGCCACTTGCGAGAGAATCGGATCGCAGACCGGATTATCCCTTTTTTGTCCAGAATCAGCCACCATCAAGTCAGCAACCGCCGCCTCTTCTGCGTTGAGTATGCACGTTGAGACTTCTGTTCCGGTCCCTTCTACACCGTCTGTTTTCACAAACGGAACATAGATCTCGCGCGCCGCAGCGGGCAGGGTGGTTAACAGGAGTGAAGCTACAATAACCATACATCCTACCAACGTCAGCAAGCTCAAACGTCCGGCAATCAACTTAGTCTGAAACGGGATGGCTGACAATGACATAGTGTGCACCTCTACATGCTCTTTTTGAATTGTGAAAAATTGAGATTGTGTGTCTGTGGCATTCACAAGGCACGGGTTTGTTATAGAATTTTTGGTTTTCATCAATTGATCTCAAGGTTGAATGACAAGGTTTAGACTGTGCGTTGGCTCACAGGCTTCAAAATCGTGGTTATCCCAAAACAATCGACATCCTTGTTTACAAATACTGGTACAAATAAACGGGATAGTTACCTACTCGTGGAAGAATGGTGTGGGCAATGGTTGGACGATGTAGTAAAGGGGTTGCTTCCCAGCCTACCACGGAAGTTTGCCCCCTGTTGTTCGATTGTAAGTTTTCTTCCACATGCTCAGACTACTCTCAGTTGTCGCCTCACCAGCGTCACCAGCGCGTCAGGTGTACATACAAATCGCCGATTACCCCACGAAGGGCGGACTATCACCGGCGTCTCACATGCGAACTACATAATCAAGATAACAACATTTCTGCTCCCGCTCGACTTATGAATGATGGAGCGCTTCTACGTCATTCAGTTCAACTTCGCAGCAATGTGGCAAGAGCACTTTTGGTTGCAAACAAGACAAAAGGCGTAGAGAAAGACCGATCTCTCTACGCCTTTTGCCTTGTTCTCTTTTTGCCCTGCGCCTTTTGCGTGTGGGGGACGACGCAGCCTAAACGCAATCGGCCCGCTGTGCATGCACAGCGGGCCGGAATAACAGTCGCTTGGTTACAAGTTAATTTCTAAGATTCAGGCAAAGGGGGCTTCGGATCAGATGACTGCGGATCAGATGGGGACGATGAGGGGACACGTGGTGGCAGTTTAGGTAATGCGCGGCTCGGCTTGGTCGTCAACTCTGGCATCTTGCGCGGCTTCTCCACCAAAAGTTTCTCCGCCTCCTGAATTGCACGATCCAATTGTGGATCCACACCATTGCGATAATCTTGGGGCGTAATATCAACCTCAATATCTGGATCGGTACCATAATTTTCCAGATCCCAGCCCACATCCTCAAACCAATAGCTATACTCAGGCTGGGTCGTCACTGTACCATCCACCAGCGAATAGCGAGGTGCAATCCCAACAACACCTCCCCAGGTGCGTTTGCCAACCAGTGGCCCCAATTTCATCATCTTGAAGCTGTGGCAAAAAATGTCACCATCACTACCCGCATGTTCATTGGTCAGCGCCACCAGCGGCCCCGCCACCGACTCTACCGGGTAAGGCACCAATCCCCCCCAGCGTGAGAGATCATACCCCAGCCGCCGTCGCGCCAACTTCTCCAAGATTAACTGGCTCACATGACCACCGCCGTTATAGCGCACATCAATAATCAGCGCATCACGATCCACCTCAGACAAATAGCCGCGGTGGAACTCGGCATAACCAGACGCACCCATATCAGGCACATGCACATATCCCACCCGATTGTTGGTGGCAGCATGGACTTTGCGCCTGTTTTCGTCCACCCACTGACGATAGCGTGCGGGTGCTTCTGAACCAATGGCTTTGACCACCACCATACGATGGACAGGCGGCACAGGCGTGCCCCCTAGTGGCGGTGCAGCGTCGGGCAAAAGGATTTCTGGCAAGGCAGGCTCCTTTTCGTCATCCTCAGTCGCAAGCTCCTGGAGCAGCGCTTGGCTCACAGGTTCGGCAACATCAGGGGCAATCTCAGCCTTCGCCTCTGGGTCGATCTCTGTGTCAGTCTCTTTGGCAGCCTCTGGGCGTGCCAACAGCGTCAACAGCACCTCATATCCTGCCTGATTGACGAGTAGCTGTGCAGGGCCAATCTCAGCGTTCAAGCTTTGCCCATTGATGCTGATGAGCACATCACCCACCTGAACATCCACACCCGGTGCTGCCAACGGCGAATTTGTCGTCGCATCCCAAGGATCACCCAGCGCCAAATCAACCACGCGGTAGCCGCCAACAGTTGGATCCCACGCAAAGTTTGCGCCCAAAAAGCCTTGTCCATAATAGGGACGCGAGCGGTAATCACCGCCAAACTCATAGGCGTGGCTCGTCCCCAACTCTCCCTGCATCTCCCACATCAAGTCGCTAAACTCACCGCGCGTGCTAATGCGTGGAATCAACGCAAAATAGCGATGATAGACAATCTGCCAGTCCACCTCGGACATATCCTCAGTCCAAAAGTGATCGCGCTGCAAACGCCAAGCTTCGCGGAACATCTGCTCCCATTCACTTTGTGGCTCAACAGACACCTTCACGCGCCCCAAGCTGATCCAGCCACTCTTGCGTGATGAACCACCGCTACCAGGCGCTTTCTCTCCCGCACTAATCACACGTATGTGCCCGCGTCCTGAATAAATGAGCTTTTTCAAATTAGCCGAAATCTCAAAAGAGATTACATCTTCGGCCAATGTCTCACTCTTATATTCCTTAAAGTCATAGGCACGCAGTGTACCCGACTCATCTTCTTCATCTTCCCAATCATATCCTTCATCCAATTGACCCTGGATTGGAAAAACCGTGAAGATCGCCTTCTTCGGCACACCCGCAATCTGTCCATAACGCCCATCGGGGACGGGGAAAGCAAGCACACGCCGCTCAATGCCATCTAAGTCAATGCGGATTGGCTTAGGCTTGCGTGGAGCGTCCTTACCATCTTTGTCCTTACTATCTTTATCCTTACCGTCTTTTTCACTGCCAGCCTTTGCTTTACCTTCGGCTTCTTTGGATTCGCCTTTGCCCCCTTTGCCCGCTACATCACTTCGATGGGTACGGCTGTGGCTCTTTTTCTGGGCAATTCTGCTAGACCGATGCGCCGTGCCTCGTGTGCGATAGAGTGCGCGCCAGAAGTCCGTACTGCCGCCCTGTTCCTCATCCTCTATCCCACCCAGGTCATCGCTAGACTCTGCAATTTCCTCATCATCGTCATCAATCTCATCGTCTTCGTCTTCACCCTCATCGTCCTCTTCCTCATCATCCTCGTCATCATCATGACCTCCCGACAGGTCGGGGACAGGGATGAAAGGATTCGGAAGATCGGCGCGCAGGGGAATCAAATAGGGACGCATTCCCCAGGGGAAGCTCAAGTCGAAATGTAACCCATCATAGACAGGATTAAACTCGCGATAGCTGAGGAAATAGAGAAATTTACCCTCTGGATCAAAGGCAGGACGCACATCGTGAAGCACGGGGCGTGTGATTACATGGCGTTCGCCGCGTTCGGTC
>JBBQIG010000185.1:0-8511 GCA_038324715.1 Anaerolineae bacterium
AGCCAAACGTCAATTAGAGGTGGACTTTGCAGAATCCTATTCACTTCCGCATGTAGAAGGAGCCGAGTTGATTAGCTATGAGGGGGTGCATGCCACCTTCCAGTTTGACCGGAGCGTCAGCGCATCCGAACTCATTGGGCGCATCTCAGCCACCTATCGCATCCAAGACCTCAGCGTGCGCGAGCCAGAGATTGAAGCCTCCATCAGCCGCATCTACCAAGAGCGATTATTGGAGCAAAACTAATACGGCAGGAGTGTAGTACAATAGAGTCTCAGATAAACCTCGCAAATCGATAGGGCCAATTGTGAATCTACTTGACCTGCTGCAACGCACTCAACCGCCTGTACCTTGGCAAGAGGGTGATAACATCCCTTGGCATGACGTTGATTTCAGCGCACGTATGCTAGCAGAACACCTTACTCAAGCACATGATCATGCCAGCCGTCGCAGCCATCTCATCGATCAGCATGTTGCCTGGATTCACCAACTCCTTCTCCAAGAAAAGCCAGCCCACCTCCTTGATCTGGGCTGTGGCCCTGGCTTTTACACAAATCGCTTGGCGCAACTAGGCCACACCTGCGTAGGCATAGATTACTCCCCGGCTTCCATTGCGTACGCCCAAAAGGCTGCTAAAGACGCCACCCTCTCCTGCGTTTACCACCATGCAGACATGCGGAGTGCAGAGTATGGTTCTGGCTATGGATTTATCATGCTGCTCTTTGGCGAGTTCAACGTCTTCAGACCCTCCCACATCGCCAGCATTCTTGCCAAAGCCTATCAGTCACTCGAACCTGGCGGCTTGCTGCTGCTAGAGCCACATACCCGCGAGTCATTGCTGCCTGGTGACAAGGCGTCAAACACCTGGTTCTCCAGTACAGGTGGACTCTTTTCACCCTCGCCACATCTAGTTTTGCTGGAAGAACACTGGGATCAATCGGCAACCGTGAAAACAATACGCTATTTCATCATAGACGTTGCCACGGCGAAAGTCACTCGCTATGCCCAATCTATGCAAGCCTATTCCGTCGACCAATACCAGAAGAGCCTCGCTAATGCTGGCTTCACGGAAATCAAACTTCTCCCTGGCTTGGCCCACGACCGCATTACCCCTGACTCAGAATTTCATGCCATCATTGCTCGTAAGCCTGTCTAACATTCAATTCTCACGGAGGCATCCATGAAAATCACTGACGTGCGTACTATCTTTGTTGACCGCTATCTTTTCGTCCAGGTCTATACTGACGAAGGCATTGTAGGCTTAGGTGAATCTGGTGCATGGGGCTATCTCGAAGCATCGGCGGGCGCGGTAGATACCTTCAAACGTTATCTCATTGGTCAAGACCCGCTGCGGATTGAGCATCACTGGCAATATCTGTACCGATGGACTGCCTTCCGCGGTGCAGCCATTATGGGTGCTTTGAGTGCAATTGACATTGCTCTCTGGGATATTGCGGGTAAACACTTTGGCGTGCCCACCTATCAGTTGCTAGGTGGCAAAACCCGTGACAAAGCACGTGTCTATTACCACGTCTTTGGCGACACCAAAGAAAAATTGATCGAAGGCTGTCGCGAGGCCAAACGCCAGGGCTTCACCGCCGTGGGTCATCTAACGCCCTTTCTAGATGAAGATCATGATGTGCCTTTCTTCAAGACGCACGTGGACAAGATGCGCGATGCCATTGACACCGTGGCGCAATACCGCGAGGCTGTAGGGCGAGAAGTAGACCTGTGCATCGAGATTCACCGACGGCTAACGCCTGCCGAAGCGATTGTGCTGGCGCGTGGCATTGAAGAATTTCACCCTTTCTTCTACGAAGACCCAATTCTACCCGACAATTTTGATTCAATGGCGCTGGTCGCCCAAAATATCCACATTCCCATCGCCACGGGCGAACGCTTGCACACCATCCACGAATTTCAAGCATTGTTGAGCCGCGGAGCAGTCCAGTATATTCGCCCTGATGTCTGCTTGGCGGGTGGAATCAGCCACAGCAAAAAGATCGCCGCCCTCGCTGAGGCCCATAATGTTAGCGTTGTTCCCCACAATCCGCTCAGCCCCGTCAGCACCGCCGCCTGCATTCAACTGGCAGCTTGCATTCCCAACTTTGCGCTGCAAGAGTATCCGCTGGGCGAAAACGAGCCGCCCAAGAGTGAGATCGTCAAGAGCACGCTCAAGTTAGAAAACGGTTTTCTCATTATCCCCGATGCGCCCGGTATCGGCATTGAGCTAGCTGAGGATGCCGCCGAACGTCATCCCTATCGCCCGCGCAAAGTCCACACGCGGCTGCATGTGGATGGGTCAGTTGTAGATCAGTAACCAACGCTCACTTCGCACTTGTTGCCGAATAATTTATTACTGGATTATGTGAATGACAAACTCGAATGAGAGACAAGAAAAGGAGAAAATGGTTCTTATGGAACAATCACCTACGACTGACGTAATTCGAGAATTTGTACTGGCAGGACACTTCAGCTTGGAAAAAGTGCAGCAGGTGCTGTCCGAGCGTCCTGACTTGCTAAACTGCTATTATGAATGGCGACCCGACGATACAGAAACAGCCATTCAAGCTGCCGCGCATGTGGGCAACCGAGCCATTGCCGAGTACCTTCTTGAACAGGGCGCACCCCTAGAAATTTGTACAGCGGCAATGCTGGGACGCCTAGCCGAGGTTGAACAGCAACTGGAGGAAGAACCAACGAAGATTGATCGCCCAGGCGCGCATGGTATTCCACTCTTGACGCACGCCGCCGCAAGTGGCAATGTAGCGCTCGTGGAAATGCTTACACAGCGCGGCGCAACAGAAGGAATCTCATCGGCATTGAGCATGGCAGTTAGCAAAGGTCATCTCGACATGACGCAGTGGCTGCTAGAGAATGGGTCGCCTGATCTGGGGTGGAAGAATTTTGAAGAGAAAACTGCACTAACAATTGCAACAGAGCAAGGGAATACCGAAATTGCCGACTTGCTCCGCAAACACGGTGCAACCGAGTAATCCCAAGTAAGTATTCCGAGTACAAGGTGTCAACAAAGGGAGTAAATGAAATCGCCTAACAGCCTCGGTGAAACTCATGGAGGTTGTTAGGCGATATGGGGTGATTACAGGGCCACTCCCTTGTGAATGACTTCATGCAATACATCTCACAACGTACAGCAAACAGCGTTACAAACCTGGCAACTGCACAGGAAAGAAACGCTTGCGCCACTTGGCGTAGGTGGAGGCAAAGTGAGGCCAAAAGGGGCTAACCACGCCCTGGGACTGCGCTTGTGCCAGGGCAGCCCGAAAGCTCTCCGCATTATCCTCAAAGGGTGGCATCTGCAACGTACAACGCCCCACCTCGAAGAGCGTATGAGCATCACTCCCCGCAGTAATCAGCTTGCCATGAGCCGCCGCCAACTCCACTGCCGCAAGATTATCAGCTGGTCGAACACAGCGCGCATTAAGCACCTCCAGAGCATCCACCTGGTCGATGATCTGCAAAACATTCTCCAGCCCCATAGCCGAACTACGCAAAGTATCCAGCGGATGTGGAATGCTGATAAACGCCCCCTGCTCGCGCAACCGCGCAACAGTCTCTTGCGGTGAAAGCCCTCTCGGCACACACTCCTTGACAAAGTACGCGATAATCTCACCGTGGGTGGTCTTAA
Source organism: Anaerolineae bacterium (assembly GCA_038324715.1). Taxonomy (GTDB): domain Bacteria; phylum Chloroflexota; class Anaerolineae; order Caldilineales; family Caldilineaceae; genus QEUY01. The sequence goes on from JBBQIG010000185.1 coordinate 3,648, forward strand.
TTTCCTCACCCACAATCACAAGGTCAGGAGCCAATGCCTTTGCTGCCAGCGCCCCTGCCAAATTATTGTGTTCCGTCACAGCAATCTTATCCAGCCCACGCGCGCGCGCCTGTGCAATCAATGCCGCAGTTGGGGTCAAACAATCTCGGCTATAAACTGTATGCGAATGTAGATCGACTTTCCACATCATTGAGTCCATATCATCTAGGTAGGTTGCCTGTTAGTAGCTCTATCAAAAATCAGTGCATAATAACGCATAGTACCGGTACACACGTTCAATTCAATCGGGCACAGATTCATTTGATTTTGAATGTCTGCAACTCTGCCAAAGCACTGAATGCTTCGCAGTAGATCACCCCGATTGTATCATTGAGAAGAAGCAGCCTTCAATTTCAGGGCGTATGGAAAAACCAACAGAACTCTATGGCAAAGAACGCTCCAGCAAAAAGCGCTACGGTGCAGAAAGCAACAACCCAAGCAATTCCTGAATTGCTGCGCGTCAACGGCAAGGCCAAACCACTGGCAGAGCTAGTGGCAGATGCCATTGCCGCAGGCTTGCCCCTCGCGCCATCCCTTGGCAGTCGAGAACAGATCGAAGATAGCAGTGCCGTTGATCTCTCACTCGCCGCAGAGCCTGCACCCAATCCCGCACCACCCACACCCGGCACCAGCTATGCAGGTCTTACCTCCGCCCAGCGCCACGCCTTTCTTGCCTGGTCGCAAAGACCAGAAGAGCCTGCGCCCCTGGCGTTTCAGCAACTTTTTCTAGCCAATCTTGAAGCGCGACTGCGAGAGGATCAGCATCGTGAAGCCGCCATCATGCTCATGTCACACCTGGGCACAGTAGCAACCTGGGGGAACAATCCAGCACTCCACCGCGCCTACCTCTTAGCTTGGTGGCTACCAAAGGATGGAATTCGCCTAGCTGAATGGATCAGTGGTCGCTCTCGTCCCGTTGAACTTTTGGGTGTTGCACTTGGTCTTCAGGGTCTGCTCGATGCGCCCTTAACCGTGCGTGAGCTTGATACGCTCTTGGCAGCCTGGAAAGTGGGTAATCGCCTCCCTGCCGACCTGCTCAAACTGCGCCTCGACTCCCTAACAGCCATTCTCGGTCAGCCACCGCTAGTCCATGCCTTGTCGCTGCTGGATGAAACCAGCACTTCGCCACGCCCGTGGCGCACGTTGCACAGAGGGCTGCGCTTTGTCATTCCTCAGCCTGACGTGCGCCCCGTGCTCGAACCCTCCCTTAGTGATCTACTCTCTGTGGCAGATCTCGACGAAGACGACCTGTCACCCGTTGGCACACTCGCCGCGCAGGGTGAAGTCCAGCCGAGTTCCTCTCAAGAGGAGAACACACAACCCTCGCTCGAGGAACTCGGTTGGCGGCTGATCCTGGAATTTAGCAGCACGCGATCCGAATATTTCGAGTACGTGCTCATTCAATGCCAAAAGCTGGCGGGCTACAGCCAGTTAATGGACGAAGACCGCCGCCTCATCTATCGCATCATCTTTCGCAAAAGTGAAATGCGACGCTTCTGGCGCATTTGGGACTATGTGCACGGATGGACGAGTACACGCGTCTATCTCAATGGATCCGAACTAGAAAAATGGCAGGTTTGGCCCTACTCGCAGTACTTGAAGTAACCGGCTCACTGGTTGAAATCAGCTAAGAAAATAGAATTGCTATGCCCGCTACCATGCGTGAAGAACTAGATATCTATATACGTGCCCGCTATTCCCTGCTCTGGGTGGTAACGCCCGAAGAAAAACGCGCGCTCCAAGAACTCGATGCGCTCGCCCAAGATCAACGCAAGCCGCTCTACATCTGGAGCACTACCGCTGGCATTGTCAACAGCGCCACTCCCCAACGTGCGGATAATACCAAACGCGATCCATTGGCGTTGCTCACTGCCATTCTCGATGACAAAGAAGCGGGAATATGGGTCTTGCGTGACTTTCACCCCTTCCTGCGCGACCATTCCGTGGTACGCCGCTTGCGCGAAGCAGCGTTTGGCTTGGAAGCCAGCGCCAAGACCATTATCTTGCTGGGGCCTGTGCTCAAAATCCCGCCAGAGTTGGAGAAAGAGATCACAGTGGTTGATTTTGCCCTGCCCACTGCGCCCCAAGTGGACCATTTGTTGGAGCAGATCATCGCAACCAGCAATCAACATGGCAGTATCCAAGTCAATTTGGATCGACGCCAACGGGGCCGTTTGGTACAAGCCTGTTTAGGACTTACCGCCGCTGAAGCCGCCAATGCAGTTGCCAAAGCCATTGTCGAATCAGATGGACACCTAGATGGCACTGCCATTGAATCTGTGACAGCTGAGAAGCAACAGATCATCCGCAAGAATGGCCTCTTAGAGTTCTACGCCAGCGAAGAGCGACTGAATAGTGTCGGCGGCTTGGACATTCTCAAGGAATGGCTACGCAAACGCGTGCGCGCCTTTAGCGATGAAGCACGCGCCTTTGGTCTGCCGGAACCAAAAGGTATTCTTCTGGTCGGTGTTCAGGGCTGTGGTAAGTCTCTGGTTGCCAAATCAGTCGCAAATTCCTGGCGGCTGCCACTGCTCCGGCTCGATGTAGGGCGGCTTTTCTCCTCGCTGGTTGGCTCTAGCGAAGAGAATCTGCGCACCGCCATTCGCGTGGCAGAAAGCATTGCTCCCGTCGTGCTCTGGGTCGATGAGATTGAAAAAGGCTTCTCTGGTGTCGGTTCCAGCAACGTCAGCGATGCAGGAACCGCAGCCCGTGTCTTTGGTACCTTTATCACCTGGCTTCAGGAAAAGAAAGCGCCAGTTTTTGTAATTGCCACTGCCAACATTGTTAGTCAGTTACCGCCAGAGTTGGTACGCAAAGGACGCTTTGACGAAATCTTCTTCGTTGACCTGCCCAACGCCGCCGAACGCACCGACATCTGGAAGATTCACCTCATCAAGCGCAATCGCGACACTTCTCAATTCGACCTCAGCACGCTGGCAATGGCCTCCGATGGGCTTTCTGGTGCCGAAATTGAGCAAGCCGTCATCGCCGGTCTCTATGAAGCCTTTGACAAAAATCGCCCGCTGCAAATGAGTGACTTGCTCGATGTGCTGCAAGAGACTGTCCCTTTGAGCCAGATGATGCAGGAAGATATCAGCGCCCTACGCAATTGGGCACGTCAGCGCGCCCGACCTGCGTCCGTGTAGCAAGCAATCTCAAAAACAGATACTTGCACGACAAAATCTGCGGTATACTAGATAAGTACGAAGGTTGCTAGATTTGGAGAGGAGGAATTTGACCGTGGATCAAGCAGAGGCAATTGAACGAGCGGAAGAGGCAGAAGTACAGTCGCAAGCAGGAACTGAAATACGCATGCCTATGACCTATGCACAATTCCTAGAGAGCTTTGACGAATCCACTCACGCCGAATGGGCAAATGGAGAGGCAATAGTCTTCATGCCACCGACCATCAGACATCAAGACTTGGTAACTTTTCTAGTTGCACTGCTCGCAACATTTGTGAAAGCATTTGGTTTAGGCAAGATCCTGACTGCTCCTTGCGAAATGCGAGTGGCTACCACAGAAACCTCACGCCAACCGGACGTCCTGTTCGTTGCTGAAAATAACCGTGGACGCATCTCGGATAAACGCATTGATGGTCCAGCAGATTTGGTGATTGAAATCATTTCTAATGAGAGTGTCACGCGCGACCGCGCCGACAAGTTTTATGAATACCAAGCCGGAGGCGTGCGTGAATATTGGATCATTGATCCGCGTCCAGGTTTAACTCGTGCAGACTTCTGGGTACTCGATGCCGATGGGCGCTATCGCCCCATACCAATTGAGCCAGATGGCACCTATCACTCAACCGTTTTGCCCAACTTCAAACTTGATGTCAACAGCCTCCTTGCCGACGAGCTACCCGATCCGCTAAAAGCCCTGGCAAACATGATCGGCATTGAGGCGCTCCTACGTGCCATGGGTCAACAAGATTAAGTGAAACGGCGCGACAGAAGGACTTTTGACCAAAGAGAAGCTACCTTTCCACCTGTTTCCTGGGACACATCCATCGAAAAAGTTGTTTGACAGTACTCTGAACTTACAATAAACTTACATCCGAGGTAAGTGATGCCGAAGATGCATCGTTTACTTCACCCCACACATAGAAGTCCTAGTCTTTAGCAACCCGCAGTCGTGATCCTTATAAGCTACACGCAACGTAGTGAAAGATATCACTTGATGAGGTCTGAACTGATTGACTTTAGGATGCCACCTAGCCATCTTCCATTCATAGCCACTATCTGCAATAATCGGCCTACCTGATTCCAGGGAATTCGACTTATTGGCCTACTTTTATTTTATTCCCCCTGAGTATTTTGTTGCCGTTTAACCAACCTCACAACTAGCAAGGAAGACAGAAATGGCTCAAGTTCATACAGGAGATCGTGTCCTAAGTGCTGAAGATCGAGCATTTTGGGAAGAGAATGGGTACGTCGTCATTCACAATGCCGTACCACAAGCTAACCTAACTGCCGTGGTCGACGATATTTGGGAGTTCCTGGGGGTGGACCGTAATGATCGGGAAGCGTGGTATACCGCGCCCATCAGCAAAGCTGGTATGTTAGAGATGTACCAGACACAGTCGCTATGGAATAACCGGCAATATCCCCGCGTCTATGAGGCCTTTGCCGACATCTGGAACCAAGAAGACCTCTGGGTCAGCTTTGACCGCGCCAACATGAATCCCCCTGCGCGCGAGGGCTGGGACTATCAAGGCATGGTGCACTGGGATATCGACACCAAGCAAGTTCCCATTCCCTTTAAGGTACAAGGCGTGCTTTATTTGGAGGATACCTCCGCCGACCAAGGTGGCTTCCAATGTGTC